>DATLTN010000029.1 GCA_035533595.1 Acidimicrobiales bacterium | reverse complement strand
AATCCGACGTTCGAGAAGACGCGGCTGCGGCAGATCACGCCGGAGCAAGTCCGCAGGTGGCACTCGAAGGTCGCCGCAGAAAAGGGGTCCGACCAAGCAGCGAAGTCCTACCGACTGCTGAGGGCGATCTTGAACACGGCGGTCTCGGACGAGTTGGTGCCGCGAAACCCATGCCTCATCAAGGGGGCCGGGATCGAGAACCCGGCCGAACGGCCGATGCTCGACACGACAACCGTGCTCCGCCTGGCCGACGCCGTTGAACCGCGCCTACGCGCGCTGGTCCTGCTTGGGGGATTTGCCGGGTTGCGCCCCGGAGAGCTTCTCGGGCTGCAGCGACAAGACATCGATCCCTTGCACGCGACGATCCGCGTCGAACGACAGCTGCACGAGATTGTCGGTGTGGGTCGTGTGATCGCGCCCCCCAAGACCGAGGCGGGATTTCGGAAGATCGCGCTGCCGCGGGTGGTCGCCGAGGAACTCGCCGAGCATCTCGACACCTACGTCGCCCTCGATCCGACCGCACCGGTGTTCTCACGATCGTCAGGGCTGCCGCTGCGACGATCCGATCTCTCGAACGCGTGGAAGCAAGCGTGCGAAGCAGTAGGACTTGTCGGGGCACATCCTCATGACCTCCGACACCACGCCGCGACGATGTTCGCCCGCAAGCCCGACCTGACGCTCAAGGAGCTGATGGCGACGATCGGCCATTCCTCGCCGCGAGCCGCGCTTATCTACCAGCACGCGACGGAGGAGCGTGGACGCGAGCTGGCGGACTTCATGGACGACCAGATCGCCGCGGCGAAGGCTTCGCCCGAGACCGCTGTCGTCCGCCTGCGTCCGTAGCGGATGTGCCATCCACGTGCCATGCTCGCCGTGGGCGAACGAGAAGCAGCCGAGTAATTTGTGTTCTGAACTGGGTTAATAGTTAGAGGCGGCGAGCGGAATCGAACCGCTGTACAGGGCTTTGCAGGCCCTTGCCTAAACCACTCGGCCACGCCGCCCGGGACCTGGCCCTGGGTGCGTCACCCTACCTCGGGCGCATCGGCGCCCGACCCGCTCAGGCGCCGAGCGCGTGGTAGCCGCCGTCGACGTGGAGGATCTCGCCGGTGGTCTTCGGAAAGAGGTCCGAGAGCAGCGCGGCGCAGGCCATGCCGACGGCGTCCTGGTCGCCGCGCACGTCCCAGCCGAGGGGCGCCCGTCCGTTCCAGGTCTCCTCGAAGAGCGAGAAGCCGGGGATCGACTTCGCCGCCATGGTGCGGATCGGCCCGGCAGCGACGAGATTCACTCGCACCTGCTTCGGGCCGAGATCGCGGGCGAGGTAGCGGGCGAGGGACTCGAGGGCGGCCTTCGCGACACCCATCCAGTCATAGCCGGGCCACGCCTTCGTGGCGTCGAAGTCGAGGCCGACGATCGAAGCGCCGCCCGCCGCCTCGAGCAGCGGCAGGAAGCTCTCGGCGAGGGTTTTCAGGGAGTAGGCCGAGACCTCGATGGTCGTCGCGACCTCCTCCCAGGAGGCGGCGAACATCCCCTGGCCGAGGCAGTTGGCCGGTGCGAAGCCGATCGAGTGCAGCAGACCGTCGAGGCGCCCCCACTTGTCCCCGAGCGTGGCGCAGACCGCCGCGCCCTGCGCCGCGTCGGTCACGTCGAGCTCGAGGACCTCGACGGCCGACGGGAGCTTGCGCGCCGTCCGCTCGGTGAGCGAAAGGCCGCGGCCGAAGCCCGTGAGGACGATCTCCGCCCCTTGTTCGAGGGCGACGCGCGCCGCGCTGAAGGCCAGGGAGTCGTCAGTGAGGACCCCCGTGACCAGCAATTTCTTCCCGTCCAGAATCCCCACCGGGCCTCCTCGCCTCGCCCGGAGACTACCGCCGGAGGCCTCGTGTGATCGGGGAGCGCTCAGGCCGGGGCGCCGGGCTCGGGCCAGTCGAGCCACTCCGCGATCGTTCGCCCCATCACCCACTCGACTTCGTCGGCGGAGAGGACGCCGAGACCTTCGGCCATGGCCCGTTTCCAGTCGACGTACGGGCAGGGGAGGCGGGAGAGGTCCGAGCCCCAGGCGCAGCGCTCGGCGCCGAAGGCGTCGACGACGCGGCGGACGTGCGGGGCGAGGCTCGCGAAGGGGTAGCCCTCGCCCTCGATCGCGCAGGGCAGCGCCGAGACCTTCGCGGCGACGTTCGCCAGCTCCGCGAGGGGGATCAGCGGGTCGAGCGCGGCCGCGATCTCGCCGGCCCCCGCGGTGGTGGCGAGGTTGCAGTGGTCGATGATCAGCCGGAGGCCGGGGTAGCGGCGGGCGACCTCGCCGATCTCGGGGGTCTGGCCGGGCGCGAAGACCATCACGGGGAGGCTGGCCTCGCTCGCCTCTGACCACAGCCAGTCGGCGTCGGCGATCGCGGTGTCGACGTGGAAGGTGAGGCGGACGCCGAGCATGCCCGGCTGCTCGTTCCAGCGCGCGAGGTCGACCCCCGCGGAGTCACGGGCGTTGAGGCGCCCCATGACCGCGAAGCGATCGGGGTAGTCGCGCGCGGCGTCGAGCGCGAGGTCGTTGCGGTCGCCCTCCCACGACGGCGGCACGAGCACGGTGCGGTCGACCCCCGCCTCGTCCATCGCGGCGATCACCTCCTCGGCGTCGAGGGGCGGGACACGGTGGGTGCGCGCCGCGCCGCCTTCGGGCCAGGGGCGCTCGGCGCTGTCCGGCCCCCAGATGTGGATCTGCGCATCGGTGATGAACATCGCCCCCGCCTTCGTCGCGTCGCCGCCGATATTTCCACGGCGGAGCCACGCCGTGCGGGGAGCCGGGCAACCCCCGGTAGCTTCGGGCCGTGGCGGTCGTCGCGGAGGTGCCCGAGGAGACTGCGGTGCTCGTCGTCGGCGGGGGGCCGGTCGGCCTCGCGCTCGCCTTCGAGCTCGGTCGACGCGGCGTCGAGTGCCTCGTCGTCGAGCCGCGGCGCGCCGTCTCCTGGGAGCGGCCGCGCGCAAAGACGACGAGCGCGCGCACGATGGAGCACCTCCGACGGTGGGGGATCGCCGAGGCGGTGCGTGCCGCCGCGCCGCTCGCCCTCGACTACTCCGACCAGGTCGTCTTCTGCACCGCCCTGCAGGGTCGCGAGATCACCCGCTTCTCCGGCTGCTTCGCCCTCACGACCGGTGAGGAGGAGCTCTATGCCGAGGCGGGCCAGCAGATCCCCCAGCCCCGTTTCGAGGAGACGCTCCGCCGCGAGCTCGCCGAGGTCGCGTCGGCGACGCTACTGCTCGGCTGGCGCCTCGTCGGGCTGAGCGAGGCCGAGGACGGGGTGGGGGCCGAGATCGAGGAGGTCGAGGGCGGTGCACGGCGCGTGCTGCGTGCGCGTTTCGCCGTCGGCTGCGACGGCGCGCGCTCGCTCGTGCGCGAGGCGACCGGCGCGCACTACGTCGGCACCACCGACCTCCGTCCGAACCTCAACCTGGTCTTCCGCGCCGCAGGCCTGCACGAGGGCCACGCCCTCGGCCGCGCCATCCACTACTGGGTGCTCAACCCGCGCGTCGCCGGCGTGCTCGGCCCACTCGACGGCGGCGACCTTTGGTGGGTGATCGCGACCGGGGAGGGGGTGCTCGACGACGACCCCCGCGAGCTCATCAACGAGCTCGTGGGCAGCGAGGTCGACGCCGAGATCGTGAGCACCGACCCGTGGGCGGCGCGCCTCGCGCTCGCCTCCTCGTACGGCTCACGGCGCGCCTTCCTCGCCGGGGACGCCGCGCACCTCAATCCCCCCTGGGGAGGCCACGGCTTCAACACCGGCGTCGGGGACGCGGTGAACCTCGGATGGAAGCTCGCCGCCGTCCTCCAGGGATGGGGCGGCGCCGAGCTGCTCGCGAGCTACGAGGCCGAGCGCCGACCGGTCGCCGCCGAGACGATCGCCCTCGCCGAGGCGAACATGCGCGTCCTCGCCGTCGACCTCGCCGATCCCCGCCTCGAGCTCGAGGGCCACGTCGGCGACGCGGCGCGCACCGCCGCGGCCCGCCAGATCGAAGCCGCGAAGGCGATCGAGTTCCACAGCCTCGGCCTCGTCCTCGGCTACTCCTACGCCGGCTCGCCGATCGTCGCCACCGAGGGCTCCCGTCGGCGCGCCCCGGACCCGGGCCACTACCGGCCGAGCGGCGAGCCGGGCGGCCGCCTGCCGCACCGCTGGCTCGCGCCGGGCTGCTCGCTCTACGACCGGCTCGGCAGCGGCTTCACCCTCGTCCTCGTCGACAGCGCGGCCTCCGCCGGCCCGTGGAGCGAGGCGGCGGCCCGGCGCGGCCTGCCACTCGCGGTGCTCCATGTCGAAGGGGACTCCGCCGCCGAGCTCGGCGCCGAGGCGCTGCTCGTGCGACCCGACCAGCACATCGCGTGGCGCGGAGCGGTGCGCGAGCCCGAGCCCGGCGCCCTCCTCGATCTCGCGCGCGGCGCGCCGGGCGGGGTGATCAGCCGCAGCGAGCCCGCCTGAGGGCCTCCGTCAGGGCGCGCGCAACGCCCCCGCGAGGAGGTGGTGGCGGCGGTCGTCGACGGGCGCCACGAGCATCGGGGTGAGTACGGCGCGGGCCTCCGTGTAGGCCTCGGCGGCGAGGTGGGCGTCGAAGGCCTCCTCGCCGGCCCACACCGAGAGGAGCTCGAGGTTGTTCGGCCGCCCGCGGCGCGCGAGCAGCACCTGGCCGCCGAGCCCCTCCGCCGCGGCCTGCGCCTCGACGAGGCCCTCGAGCGCACGCTCGGCGACCGTCAGGTGCACCGGCTGCACCTCGAGCTGAGTGACGATGACGAAGGCACCGGCGGCTGCGAGCGGGAAGCGCTGCGGCCCCCGTCCGCCGTGCAGGCGGTCCTCGTAGGGCGAGCCCAGCATCGGGGCGATGGCGGCGCGGAAGGCGACGTTGCAGGGGCTGCCGAGATGGGCGAGGTAGGCGGCCTCGGTCGCGAAGCGCCCCACCAGCTCGAAGTGGTTCTGGCGGACAGGCTGGCGGAGGACCGCGTAGTCGAGCACCCCCGTCGTCGAGACGGCGCCGGCCGCGAGCTCGAGGAGGAGCTCGACGCCGTCCTCGAGGGAGGTGCGGGGGCTGATGTCGACGTGCGCGACGGCGCACCATTCATCGGCATGCATCGCGGGATTCTCCCATCAGCGCGCCGGCCCGTGCCGGGGGAGCCTGCACTCGGTATCCTGCGCCGGTCGGGCAGGCCGGACGGAACGGGGGGCGAGATGGCGAAGTCGCTGGCGATGACGCGGATCGGCAAGGAGCAGCTCGAGCTGCGGGAGTACGAGGTCCCGCCGGTGCCGGAGAACGGGGCGATTCTGAAGGTCGAGGCGGTCGGGATCTGCGGTGGCGACGTCGGCAGCTTCCGCAGCGCCCCGAAGAGCCCGAACATCCTCGGCCACGAGAACGTCGGCCGTATCCACGAGCTCGGCAAGGTCGCCCACGAGCAGTGGGGCCTCGAGGAGGGCGACCTCGTCGCCCTCGAGGAGTACGTGGTCTGCCACCAGTGCGAGTGGTGCCACAAGGGCGAGTACCGCCACTGCTGGAAGACCGACGGCCACAACAACCCGAACTACCTCCGCTACGGCTCGACCGGCGTCGACGTCGCGCCGGCGCTGTGGGGCGGCTACAGCCAGTACATGTACATGCCCTACGAGGCGGTCTGGCACAAGGTCCCCGACGGGATCACGGCCTCGGAGGCCTGCCTGCACATCGCCCTCGGCAACGGCGTCCAGTGGGCGGTCGTCGAGGGCGGCGCCGGGCCCGGGAAGTCCGTCCTCATCCAGGGCCCCGGCCAGATGGGCACCGCCTGCACCGTCGCCTCCAAGGCGGCCGGCGCTGACACCGTCATCGTCACCGGCCTCACCTCCGACGCCGACCGCCTCGAGGTCGCGCAGCGCCTCGGCGCCGACTACGTGATCGACGTGCAAAAGGAGGACGTGCGCGAGCGCGTCGCCGAGATCACCAAGGGCAAGGGCGTCGACGTCGCCGTCGACACCACGGCGCGCGCCGGTGACGAGCCGACGATGATCGCCATCGACTGCCTGCGGATGCGCGG
>DATLTN010000028.1 GCA_035533595.1 Acidimicrobiales bacterium | reverse complement strand
GTGGCGGAGCTTGGGGACATCGAGGCTGATCGTGCCGGCGCGGGTGTCCCAGCGGCGCTCCCGGTGGCCGTTGCGGCTGTTCTCGCGGGCATCGGTGCGCTCGCCGTAGGCGGCGTTGCACAGCACGTCGACGTCCGCGTCCATCAGCAGCTCCGCGGCCATCTTCACCATCTCTCCGAGCAGGTCCGAACCCATCGGGCTTTCCAGGTACTTGCGTAAAAGCTCGGCCGCGCCGATTGTGTTGTTGACGGTCATCGCACCTTCTCCTTCGTTCCTTCGCAGGGTTTGAAGGTTGGTGCGGTGGTCGTCGCTTCCTGGGGATGCTCGGCGCGAAGCGAGGTGCTCAGCGCGAGTTGGTCACCGCAGGCTCGTACACCACTCTGGCGGACTCAACTAAGAGGCGGGAGGGGTTTGCACGCCTCCCGCTACAACTGAGCAGGTCTCGACGCTGCAAATGGGCCCTTCCTGCGCTACAAAGCCAGCCTTCCACGCTACGACTGGGTGCTCGGCTCGAGGACAGGCACGGCGTCCTGATCGACTCGCGCGTGCGCCTCGACCGACCAAGCGTTCCGTTCGCAATGCGTCGGAACCCTGTATCGCGCCAACTTCTCGAAACTGAGCCAACTCGATACAGGGTTGGGGGAGAGAAATCGTTGTCCAGCAGCTACTTTGTGGAGCCCGGGGTCGGGATTGAACCGACGACCTGCGCATTACGAGTGCGCTGCTCTACCACTGAGCTACCCGGGCATGTGGGCGGGCCACTGGGACAGGAGCCTGGTCGAAACCCTCACCAGGGCCTCCCCGCCAGCTGTGCGGAGTCATCGTAGAGGGTGAACGGTCGTCTTTCGCGTGCTGCGACGCTTGCGGGCGCCTCGAGCGGCTGAGTAGCTTCACCCCCGAAGGAGCACCATATAAGGCACGCCGCGGCGGAGCCGGGCGGCCCGGACTGGGGGAGCAGCTATGCCCATGTGCCGCAGGTTGCTGGGACGATCCGTCGCCCTGTTGGCCCTCCCCGCCGCCGTGCTCATCGCGGGCGCTCCCGCGGGGGCCGAGTCCTCTCACGGACACGGGGACGACCGCGTGCTGTATGTGAGCGCTTCGGCAACGCCCTCCGCAACGGACCGGAACTGCGCGACCGCCGCGTACACGAGCGTCGAGGCCGCTGTCACGGCCGCTCGTGAAGGCGCCAAGGTGTACCTCTGCGGGACAACGCCCTTCGTCGAGAGCGTCGCGATCGAGGACAAGGCGCTCGAGCTGACGGGAGACGCGGGAGCCTCGATCGTCGCGCCGGCATCTGCTGCCGCGCCGACGACGTTCTTCTCCGATCAGGGGCTGCAGACGCCGAACGCCGTGGTGACGGTGATCGGCGACGACAACGTCGAGATCAGCGGCCTCACGATCTCCGGGCCGTTCCAGAACACCGGCTGCGGTGGCGACGACTACGGCGTGCTGCAGGTCGCTTCCGGCGACCCGGGGCACCTATCGCTTGACAACGACGTCGTCCAGAACATCGGGGCCGCTTCGCAGGCGAGTCTCGGCGGCTGCCAGTACGGGGTGGGCATCGAGATCGGTCGCCGGTACTGGCCCAACCTGTCGGGCGCCTCGGGTGGCTTCAACATCGTGAACTTCGCCGGCGACGCCAACGTCCGCGGCACCTCGGTGTCGGGCTACCAGAAGAACGGCATCACGGCCGACGGCCCGGGCAGCAACGTCGAGGTCGACGGGAGCACCGTCAATGGCGGGGGCCAGACGGCGCTCATCGCCCGGAACGGCATCCAGATCAGCCGGGGCGCGGGTGGGGAGGTGCACGGCAGCACCGTCGCGGCGAACGAGTACACCGGCCCCGGCGGCTTCGCGTCGGCGACTGGCCTCCTCGTGTACGGGGGCTGTGGTGACCCGCTCTCAGTCGGAGTGAAGGTCCACGACGACACCTTCTCCAACAACGACAGCGGGGTGGTGATCGGGGACTACTCGGCCGACCCGAACTGCGTCGCGAGCGCCACCACCCCGACGGACAACGAGATCCACGGCAACAGCATCGACAAGACCGACGGCGAGACGAACCACAGCCCGTTCACCGATGCGGCGGGCAACGCCTACACCGGTTACCAGGTCGGCATCGCCGACACCGGCAACAGCGACACGATCCACGACAACACGATCACCGGGACGATCGTCGGGGGAGCCGACACCGCCTACGGACCGCAGACGGCCCCGGGCGGCAATTTCCTCGCGCCGATCGACCTTCAGACCTATCCCGCCGTCAACGCGAAGGTCCACGACAACCGCTTTGACGGGGGGCGCCTGGACGCTGCGCACTGAGTCCGAGGGCGTCGACCCCGCTCCACCGCCAGAACCGCCGGGGCCGTCTCGAAGGCCGACGTCACCGCGACCACCGCAGCGAGAGGCGTGACCGCCGGCCCGGCGGTCGCTCGCGGCACGGGAAGACGGCCCGGTCCGACCCTCACCTGATCGTGGCGGGGGCGTCGTCTTCAAGTCGGGCGAGCTCGAGCGCTGCCTTTTGGAAGGCCGGGTGCGCGCCGCTGACGAAGTAGGGGCCCTCTCCCTTGCTGACCGAGAGCCACCCGGCGTTCGCCCCCGTGGCGTGGAGAGAAAAACAGACGAGGGCGACCACGAGGGCGAGCGAGAGGCCCCCGAACACAAGGCCGAACGCCATCCCCGCCACTCCGACGGCGACGACCGCCCAGCTCCGGTGCCGGTGCCGCTCCCAGGCCGAAGGAGAGATCGCCACGTGGACGACCGAGCCCTCCTTCGCGAAGGGGCGCGCGACGAGCACTGGCCCAGATGCTGATCGGCAGCAGCAGCCAGGGCCAGCCCGCTCGCTCGGTCACCGGGAGGGCGACCAAGACGTGGTCGGCGCGCCGCTCACCGTGCACCGCTCGGGCCAGACCCCGGCTTCGTGGTCGGCGAGCCGCAGCGGAGCGATCAGCGCCAGCCGCTGCACCCACGCCGGGCGGAGCAGGGCACGGCCGTCAGGGCTCCAGCTTGGACAGCAGCTCAAGCTCGGTCGCGGCGAGCTCCTCGACACGTTGACGCGCATGGTCGAGCGCCCGCTGCATCACCTCCCGGTGGCGCGTCGCATGGTCCGCCGTCTGCGCGTCGAACCGGTTCTCGCTGACGAGCGAGCGCACCTTTGCCTCGTCGGCATCATCGGTGAAGGCGACCAGCTGCTCCTCGGCCACCGTGACCTCGCTGCGCGCCTCGTCCAGCTCGGCGTGCACGCGGATGAGTCGCCGTTCGAGTCGCCGCTGGGCCCATCTGCCGGTGCGCATGCTCTTCACGCTAGAGATTCCTCGCGGATACCGGGGTTTTGCGGCCTCCCGATAGCTCGACAGCCCGGCCAGAGAACCTGCGAGAGGTGCGCACTGTGCCCCGCGACATCACACTGGTGGGCGAGGGGGGACTTGAACCCCCACGTCCTTTCGAACACAGGAACCTGAATCCTGCGCGTCTGCCTATTCCGCCACTCGCCCAGCGTTGAGCGACCCAGGGTAGTCGACGGCGACCAAAACCCCGGCAGTCCAGGTAGTCTGACGTTCGCCATGGGACTCGAGAAGTTCGAGCAACGGCTCGAGCGTCTGGTCGAGGGGGCCTTCGCGAAGGCCTTTCGAGGAGAGCTGCAGCCGGTCGAGGTCGGCCGGCGGCTCACTCGGGAAATGGATCTTCACCGGACGGTGTCGGTGCGCGGCCTCGTTGCGCCCAACTGCTTCGAGGTCGACCTCTCGAAAGAGGACTACGCACGCCTGGGGGGGCTGGTGAAAGTGCTCGCCAACGAGCTCGTCGACGCGGCGCGCGAGCACGCGAAGAACGAGAGCTACGCCTTCATGGGGCCCGTCGAGGTGACCATCGAAGCCGACGAGGGGCTCGCGAAGAGCACCTTCTCGATCGATGCCACCTTCGTCGAGGGCGAGGACACCCAAGCGGCCTGGCTGGTGATGGCGGACGACCGGCGCATCGCCATCGGCGAGGAGACCCTCACCATCGGGCGCCTGCCAGACTGCTCCATCCCGATCAACGACCCGAACGCCTCACGACGTCACGCCCAGGTCCGGCTGGACGGCGAGGTGGTCTACCTCCTCGACCTCGGCTCGACCAACGGCACGAAGGTGAACGGCAGCCCCGTCCGCCAGCACCGACTCCAGGACGGCGACGTGATCATGATCGGAACCACCGCGATCCGCTTCGAGTCCCGGCCCCGTTAGCCACCCATGTCCCACGGTCTGCTCGACATCCTCAAGTACTTCCTGCTCGCCCTGTTGTGGCTGTTCTTCCTCTACGCGGCGCGCATGGTCCTCGTCGACGTCCGCCGCTCGCGGCGCAGCGACGCCGGCGCGCGCGCGGCCGCGAGCGGTCGCCGCGTCGAGCGCGACCTCGCGACCCACGTGCGCGTCCTCGAGCCACCCGAGCGCCGCGGCCAGACCTACGAGCTCGCCGACGAGCTGACGATCGGCCGCTCGGCGGGGTGTGTGATCGCGCTCGAGGACGACAACTTCGCCTCCCTCGTCCACGCGCGCATCTTCAACCGCAGCGGTGAGGTCTGGGTCGAGGACCTCGGCTCGACGAACGGCACCTACGTGAACAACGAGCGGCTGACGGCCCCCGCCCGCCTTCGGCGGAGCGACCGGGTGAAGGTCGGCGGGACGCTGTTGGAAGTTCGACGGTGAGCCGGGGCGATCGCGCGGGGGGCCCATGACGAGGCTGATCGCCGCAGCGGCAACCGATGCCGGACGCGTCCGCACCTCGAACCAGGACCGCTCACTCGTCGCCGCCGGGGTGGTCGCCGTCGCCGACGGCATGGGCGGCCACGCCGGTGGGGAGATCGCCGCCTCGACGGCGGTGGAGGCCTTCGCCCGCGCCATCGAGCAGGACCGCAGCGCCGAGGGGCTCGCCGCCGCGGCCGTCGTCGCCAACCGCGAGGTCTTTGCCCGCGCCGAGAGGGACGAGGCACTGCGAGGCATGGGGACGACGCTCACCGCCGCCGCACTCGTGGAGAACGGCGGTCAGCCGCGCATCGCGCTCGTGAACGTCGGCGACTCGCGCGCCTACCTCTTCGAGGACGGCGGCCTCCGCCAGCTCACCGAGGACCACAGCCTCGTCGAGGAGATGGTGCGCCGGGGCGAGCTCACCCCCGAGGCGGCGCTCACGCATCCGCACCGCCACATCCTCACCCGCGCCCTCGGAATCGATCCCGGCGTCGAGATCGACTCCTGGCTCCTCTCCCCCGCCCCCGACAGCCGGCTACTGCTCTGCAGCGACGGGCTCACCAACGAGTGCAGCGAGCAGGAGATCGCTGAGGTCCTCGCCCACGAGCGCGACCCGCAGGCAGCCGCCGACAGCCTGGTCGCGAAGGCACTCGAGCACGGCGGGAGCGACAACATCACCGTCGTCGTCGCCGACCTCAAAGCCGACGGGGAACCCAGCGCCGACGCGGCGGGCGAGGCCACCGTCGCCGCCGCGGCCGTCGCCGTGCCCGTCCCGCAGGGCGCGGAGGGGATCGTCGGCGAGACCACCGCCGTCCCCACCCAGCCGCGCCTGCACTCGTCCGCCACCGCGCCGACCGAGCGGGTCCGGCGGGCGGTCCCCCCCCGCCCGTCGCGCGCCGAGCGGCCCCGCCCCCCGAAGCCGACGCGCGACGAGCGCCGGGCGGCACGCCGTTCCAACGAGCCGATCATGACGGTGCGCGTCGCCTTCTTCGTCCTCGTCCTCATCGCGATCCTCGGCGGGATCGCCGGCTTCGTCATCTGGTTCAACCGGGCGACCTACTACGTGGGCCTCTCCGGCGACCACGTCGCGATCTTCGAGGGCCGCCCGGGGGGCTTCCTCTGGTTCCACCCGACGCTCGTCGAGGACACCCCGCTCATGACCTCCCAGGTGCTGCCGGCGAACCTTCCGATCCTCCGGCAGGGGGTCCTCGAGTCCTCCTACGACGGGGCGCGCACCGTCGTCTCCAACCTCACCAACGAGCAGGGCCTCTTGAGCCTCGGCGCGACGAGCACGACGACGACCTCAACCGTCCCGGTGACGACGCTCGCGCCGACCGCGACGACGGGCGCGGTGACGACGACGCTCGCCAAGAGCCCCACCACGACGACCACGAAGGCGGCCACCACGAGTACGAAGGCGGGGCACTGAGATGGACCGTCGGATCCGGGTCCTCGGCCTCGTCTTCGTCCTCTGCTTCGCGCTCCTCTTCCTCGCGCTCAACAACCTGCAGGTGGTGCAGGCACCGGGCCTCCTCGCGACGAGCACCGCGCAGGCCGACCAGACCCCGAAGAACCCGTTCTCCGAGCCCCGCGGGGACATCGTCTCCGCGGACGGCGTGATCGTCGCCGAGTCCACCCCCTCGAACGACAGCGTCGGTGAGCAGCGCAGCTACCCCGAGGCTCGCCTCTTCGCCGACGTCACCGGCTACTACGACGCGGTGGACGTGGCCGCGACCGGCGTCGAGGGCTTCTACGACCACGAGCTGCAGCAGCACGACATCCAGGCGCACAGCCTCGATCAGATCCTCACCGAGCAGCCCGGCACGGACAACGTCGTCCTCAGCGTCCGCGACGACCTGCAGAAGGTCGCCCAGCAGGCGCTCGGCGGCCGCCCCGGCGCGATCATCGCCATCGACCCCCGCACGGGCGCCATCCTCGCGATGGACGGGAACCCGACCTTCGACCCGAACCAGTTCTCGAGCCACTCGGCCGCCGAGGTCAAGCAGGCGTACAACCAGGACTACACCACCTACGCCAACAACCACAACGCACAGGGGGCGCCGCTCACCAACCAGGTCACCGCGGCCCTCTACGCGCCGGGGTCGACGATGAAGGTGATCACCACCGCCGCGATCTACGACCGCGACCCCTCGCTCGTGAACATGGTTTGGCCGACCGAGTCCCAGACCAAGCTCCCGCAGTCGAACCTGCTCCTGCACAACTTCGGCAACGAGGTGTGCGGCGGCGACCTGATCCACATTCTCACCGTCTCCTGCGACACCGCCTACGCACTCGCCGGCGTCGCGATCGGGGCGAGCAACCTCGCCGCCGAGGCGAAGGCCTTCGGCTTCGGCCAGACCCCCCCGGTCGACCTCGCCCTCGACGGCGGCACCGACGCCGTCCCCTCGGTCTTCCCGCCCCTCGACCAGCTCGAGTCCGGCGGTGTCTCGAACGCCCTCACCGGCTACTCGGCGATCGGCCAGTACAACGTCGCGCAGAGCGCGCTCGGCAACGTGCTCGTCGCCGCGGCGATTGCCGACGGCGGCACGATGATGACGCCGCACGTGATGGCCCACGTCGTCGACCAGACGGGGCGCATCGTCTCCTCCTACCAGCCCCACCCCTGGCTGCAGGCCACCTCCTCACAAACCGCGAGCCAGGTGCGCACCGACATGGTGAGCGTCGCCGCGAGCGGCACCGCGAGGGGCCTCTTCCCGACGGCCGACGACATCGCGGCGAAGACCGGCACCGCCGAGACGAACGGCGCCTGCTCGGCGAACTGGCTCATCGCCACCGGTCCGGCGGGCCCGAACGACACCCCGCGCGTCGCCGTCGCCGCCGTCATCCCCTCGAGCGGCTCGAACTGCGGCAGCGAGTCGACGGGCGCGACCGTTGCCGGGCCCGCCGTCGCGACGTTGATGGTCGCTGCGCTCGCGGTGACCAAGTGAGCCCGCATCCCCGCGTTCGATCGGAGACGGCATTGAATAGGCTGCCCAGCCGATGACCGGCACCCCTCCCGCGGCTTACAACGGCCGCTACGAGCTGAGGAGTCAGGTCGCCCGTGGTGGGACCGCGCAGGTCTACCTGGCGCGCGACCTCCTGCTCGACCGGCCGGTCGCGCTCAAGGTCCTCGACCCCCAGCTCTCCACCGACCACACCTTCGTCGAGCGCTTCCGCCGTGAAGCCCAGGCCGCCGCCAACCTCTCGCACCCGAACATCGTCCCCGTCTTCGACTGGGGCGAGGCGGACCACACCTACTTCATCGTCATGGAGTACGTCGATGGCGAGCCGCTCTCGGCGATCATCCGTTCGCAGGCGCCCCTCGACGCCGAGAACTCCGCCTCGATCGCGATCGACATCGCAAAGGCCCTCTCCTACGCCCACCGCCACGGGGTCGTCCACCGCGACGTGAAGCCCGGCAACGTGCTGATCACCTCCGACGGCCAGGTGAAGGTGACGGACTTCGGGATCGCGCGCGCGATCGGCGCCGACGAGCAGGTCACCCAGACCGGCCTCGTGATGGGGACCGCCACCTACTTCTCCCCCGAGCAGGCGCAGGGCCTCGGCGTGGACGGCCGCAGCGACCTCTACGCGCTCGGGGTGGTGCTCTACGAGATGGCGACCGGCCGGCCGCCCTTCACCGGCGACACGCCGGTGTCGATCGCCTACCAGCACGTGCGCGAGATCCCGCCGACGCCCCGCTCGCTGAACGCGAACATCCCGCCTGCCCTCGAGGCGATCATCCTGCAGGCGATGGCGAAAGTCCCCGGCGAGCGCTACGCGACCGCCGACGACCTGCGCGCCGACCTCGAACGCTTCCTCCGCCACCAGCCGGTGCTCGCCAAGGTGCCGAGCGAGTACACCGGCTCCGTCGTCCCCCTCTCCCAGGAGACGGCGCTGCTCAGCGCGACGACCGTCTCCCCGGCCACGCCGCGCCGCCCCGACCGGCAGAAGTCGACCACCCCGTACTGGGTCGCCGCCGCGATCGTGCTGCTCGCCGCGCTCGCCGCCACCGCCGTGCTCGGCGGCCGGGCCCTCGGCTACTTCGGCGCCCCGCACTACCTCCGCGTGCCCGACGTCGAGCACCTGACCCTCCCCGTCGCCGAGTCCAGGCTGCGCGCCGCCGGCTTCGTCCCGCACATCGCGGGCCGCGTGCCCGGGACGCTGGCCAACCAGAACACGGTCACGGTGCAGTCGCCGACCTACCCCAACACCGCCAAGCGCAACACCACCGTCAACCTCACCGTCGCCGGGGCGGTGCCGACCGCGGTCGTGCCGACCGTCACCGACGAGCCCTTCGCGAAGGCGAAGCAGGCGCTGCGCAAGCAGGGCTTCCGGGTGACCGAGAAGACCGTCTCGCCGACGAACTCCTCCCAGGCGAACAACCTCGTCATCGCCCAGGACAAGACCGGCATCCAGCCGAAGGGCTCGACGATCACCCTCTCGGTCGTGCAGACGACGACGGTGGCGGTGCCGACCCTCGCCGGCCAGACGACGACCCAGGCCGGTGTCCTCCTCGACCAGGCCAAGCTCACCCCCGGCACGACGACCCAGCAGTACTCGTCCTCGGTGCAGCAGGGCTCGGTGATCAGCTCGAGCCCCGCCGCCGGCACCCAGGTGGCCCAGGGCAGCGCGGTGAACCTCGTCGTCTCGAGCGGCGCCGGCGACACGGTCCCCGACGTCATCGGCCTCTCCGACAGCAACGCCCAGGCGGCGATCCGCAACGCCGGCCTCCTGCCGGTGAAGGGCGCCCCCAAGGGGACCACCGACTCGAACCTCACCGGCCAGGTCTGGTACCAGCGGACGAACACCAACCCGCCGGTCGCGGCCGGCGGGCAGGTTGCCCCCAACACCGAGGTCTTCTACCGCCTCTACGTGCTGGTCGGCGGCTCCACGACCACGACGACGTCGCTGCCGGGCAACACCGGAACCTCGACGACGACCACCTCGACCCTCCCCATCAGCGGGCCGGGCTGAGCCGACCGCCGCGACGGCGGCGCGCCGACGGGCTCAGCGCGCGCGGGCGTGCAGCGAGGCGAGGAAGTTGCCGAGCAGCTCGTGGCCGACGGCGGTGAGGATCGACTCCGGGTGGAACTGCACCCCGCTCACGGGGAGCTCGCGGTGACGAAGTCCCATCACCAGCCCCTCCTCGCTGCGCGCCGAGATGACGAGGCAGTCCGGCACGGAGTCCTCGGCGACGATCAGCGAGTGGTAGCGGGTCGCCTCGAAGGGGTCGGGTAGGCCGGCGAAGAGGCCCGTCCCGTCGTGGTGGATCATCGAGGTCTTCCCGTGCATGATCGCCGGCGCACGCACGACGCTCCCGCCGAAGGCCTCGCCGATGCACTGGTGGCCGAGGCAGACGCCGAGCACCGGGAGGCCCTCGCCGGAGAGGGCGACGATCGCCTCCGAAGAGATGCCGGCGTCCTCGGGGCGGCCGGGGCCGGGGGAGACGAGGAGGCCGTCGGGCTCGAGGGCGCGCAGCCCGTCCAGGTCGACCTCGTCGTTGCGGACCACGAGCGGGTCGGCGCCGAGCTCACCCAGGTACTGGACGAGGTTGTAGACGAAGCTGTCGTAGTTGTCGATGACGACGACCCGGCTCGGCATCGCCCAAAGCTACCTCCCGCTCCGGGAGCCCCCCGGAGCGGGAGGTGGGTATCGTGGGCGCCATGGCAGCGCGCACGAAGTCGGGCAGCGGTAGGAGGACCGCGAAGCGGCCCGCCTCGGGGCGCTACACACCGCCGATCCCCCGCGAAGTCCGGCGGAGCCCCCGCTGGTACCCGTGGGTGCTGCTCGGCCTGCTCCTCCTCGGCATCGCGACGATCATCTTGAACTACGTGGCGGCGCTCCCCGCGAGCCCGACGAACTGGTACACCCTCGGCGGGCTGATCGCGATCCTTGTCGCCGCGCTCGCCGCCACCCGCTACCACTGACCGCCGCGGCGGCGGCCCGCCCTACTGCGCGGTGGTGCCGAGCGCGCCGGCGATCGCTCGGGCGGCACCGGCGCGCAGCGCCTCCACCTCGAGGTCGACCATGCCGGAGACGACGAGCCGGCTGCCGCCGACGCGGCCGATGAGGCGCGCCGGGATCCCCGCGCCGAGCGCGCGATCGAGGAGCTCGTCGGGACGTGCAGTGGCGAGCAGGACGCGCGAGGGGCCCTCGGAGAAGAGCTCACCGGTCCCCTCGACCCCCTCCGCGACGAGGCCGATCCCCGAGCGCGCCGCCATCTCCGCGAGCGCGAGCGCGAGGCCGCCCTCCGAGCAGTCGTGCGCCCCGTGCACGAGGCCGGTCGGCTCCTCGCCCGCCTCGGCGGCGACGAGCGCGGCGACGAAGCTGCAGAGGCGCTCGTGGGCGGCGAGGTCGAGGGTCTCGAGGCGGCCGCCGGGGCGGCCGTGGTTGCGGGCGAAGAGCGAGCCGGCGAGGCCGCGGCGACGCTCGCCGAGGACGAGCACGCTGTCCCCGCCGCACCAGCCGATCGCCGGCGGGCGCGCCGCGAGGCGCTCGAGGAGGCCGACCACGGTGACCACGGGAGTGGGGTCGATGTCCGCGCCGTCGGACTCGTTGTAGAGCGAGACGTTGCCCCCGACGACGGGGATGGAGAGCGCGAGGCACGCCTCGGCCATGCCGTCGATCGCCTCGGAGAGCTGCCACATCACGCTCGGGTGCTCCGGGTTGCCGAAGTTCAGGCAGTTCACGAGGGCGAGCGGTGTCGCGCCGACGAGCGCGACGTTGAGCGCCGACTCGGCGACGGTGGCCGCCGCCCCGGCGCGCGGGTCGATCGCGCACCAGCGGGGGTTCGCGTCGCAGGAGAGCGCGAGGGCGCGCTCTGTCTCGGGGATGCCCGGGCCGCCGAGGCGGAGCAGCGTCGCGTCGGCCTCCCCGGGGCCGAGGACCGTGTTCAAGAAGAGCTGGTGGTCGTACTGGGAGTAGATGAAGGCGGGGTCGGCGAGCATCGCGAGCAGCGCCTCGTCGTGGCGGCCGGCGACGTCGAGGCCCTCCGGGTCCTCGCCCGCGGGGGGCGCGGCGGGGGCGAGCGGGCGTTCGTAGCGGGGTGCCTCGTCGGCGAGCGAGCGGGCGGGGACGGTCGCGAGCACGCTACCGGTCGAGGGCTCGAGGATGCGCAGCAGCCCCACCCCGTCGGCGCCCGCCTCGGTGACGGTGCCGATCACCGAGGCCTCTACCTCCCAGCGGGCGCAGAGCTCCTCGACGCGGGCGAGGTGCTCGGGGGTGACGATCGCGAGCATCCGCTCCTGGCTCTCGCTCGTCATCACCTCGACGGCGCTCATCCCCGCCTCCCGGCGGATCACCGCCTCGACGTCGACGTCCATCCCGAGACCGGCGCGCGCCGCGGTCTCGGAGGTCGCGCAGGTGAGGCCGGCGCCGCCAAGGTCCTGGATGCCGACGGCGAGGCCCTCGTCGAGGAGCGCGAGGCAGGCCTCGATGAGGCGCTTCTCCTCGTAGGGGTCACCCACCTGCACGCTCGGCCGCTTGGCCCCCGAGTCCTCGTTGAAGCCGGCGGAGGCGAGCACGCTGACGCCGCCGATCCCGTCGCGGCCGGTGCGCGAGCCGAGGAGGACGGCGAGGTTGCCGACGCCCTGGGCACGCCCGAGGACGAGGCGCCCGACGGGCAGCACCCCGAGGCAGAAGACGTTCACGAGCGGGTTGGAGCGGTAGCTCGCGTCGAAGGTGATCTGCCCGCCGACCGTCGGCACCCCGACGGCGTTCCCGTAGCCGGCGATGCCGCGCACGATCCCCTCGAGGAGGTAGGCGCTGCGGCCGTCGTCGAGGGGGCCGACGAAGAGCGGGTCCATCAGCGCGATCGGGCGCGCCCCCATCGTGAAGATGTCGCGCAGGATCCCCCCCACCCCCGTCGCCGCCCCCTGGTAGGGCTCGACGAAGGAGGGGTGGTTGTGGCTCTCGATGCGGAGCGCGATCGCGATCCCCTCGCCGACGTCGACCACGCCGGCGTTCTCCCCCGGGCCGACGAGGACGCGCGGCCCCTCGGTCGGCAGGCGGCCGAGGTGGATCCGCGAGGACTTGTAGGAGCAGTGCTCGCTCCACATCACCGAGTACATCGCGAGCTCGAGGTCGTTCGGCCGGCGCCCGAGGCGGGCGACGATCATCTCGAGCTCGTCGTCGGTGAGGCCGAGCTCGCGGTGCAGCGCCGCGCCGCTCACCGGCGCCCGGGGACCGCGGCCGCGGCGAGGAAGGAGGCGAGGAGGGGGAGGCCGTCCGCCGAGCCGAGGAGGGGGTTGCTCGCCCGCTCGGGGTGGGGCATCAGCCCGACCACGTTGCCCGCCTCGTTGGCCACCCCGGCGATCGACCCGGTCGAGCCGTTCGGGTTGTCGAGGTAGCGGAGGACCACCTGGCCGCGGCGCTCGAGGAGCGCGAGCTCGCCGGCATCGCAGGTGTAGTTGCCCTCGTAGTGGTTGATCGGCAGGCGGAGCAGCGTCCCCGCCTCGAGGTCGGCGGTGAGCGCCGAGGCGGCGGACTCGACGCGGCACTCGACGGTCGTGCACAGGAAGCGCAGGCCGTCGTTGCGCATCAGCGCGCCCGGCAGCAGCCCCGCCTCGGTGAGCACCTGGAAGCCGTTGCAGATCCCGAGCACCGGCCCACCCCCCGCGGCGAAGCGCCCCACCGCCTCCATCACCGGCGAGAAGCGGGCGATCGCGCCGGGACGCAGGTAGTCACCGTGCGCGAAGCCGCCGGGGACGACCACCGCGTCCAACCCCTCGAGGGAGCCTTCGGTGTGGAAGACGAGGCGGGGGGCGGCGCCGAGGTGGCCGAGCGCCGAGACGACGTCGTGCTCGCAGTTGGTCCCCGGGAAGACGACGACCCCGACCGCAGCGCTCACTGGGCTCCCAGCAGACGCACCTGCACCTCGGAGCGCTCGATCACCGGGTTGGCGAGCAGCTGCGCGCACATCTGCTCGACCTCGGCGCGCGCCGCGGCCTCGTCCGCCGCCTCGAGGACGAAGGAGATCACCTTCCCGACATGCACCCCGCTCACCCCCGAGAAGCCGAGCGCGGGGAGGGCGCGTTCGATCGTCCGTCCCGCGGGGTCGGCGATCCCCTCGAGGCCGCGGATCTCGACGTGACAGGTGTAGGCCGTCACCGGCGGGGGCTCACTCGGAGCCCCACCAGTCGGAGAACCGCCGTCCCGAGATCGTCTCGTAGGCCTGGATGTAACGGGCGCGGGTGGCGGCGACGACCTCGTCGGGGATCGTCGGCGGCGTGGAGGCCTTGTCCCAGCCGGTCGACTCCGCCCAGTCGCGCACCGGCTGCTTGTCGAAGGAGGGGGGCGTCGCGCCCGGCTGCCACTCGTCCATCGGCCAGAACCGCGAGGAGTCCGGGGTGAGGATCTCGTCGCAGATCGCGAGCTCGCCGTCGATGTAGCCGAGCTCGAACTTGGTGTCGGCGATGATGATCCCGTGCGCGGCGGCGCGGTCGCGCCCGAGCGCGTAGGCGCCCAGGCAGATCTCGCGGGCCCGCCCCGCGGCCTCCTCGCCGACGAGGGCGGCGGCCTCCTCAAAGGAGATGTTCACGTCGTGGCCCTCGGTCGCCTTGGTCGAGGGGGTGAAGACCGGCTCGGGGAGCTGCGAGGACTCCGAGAGGCCGGCGGGCAGCGGTGTGCCGTGCATCGAGCCCTTCTCGGAGTACTCCTTCCAGGCCGAGCCGGAGAGGTAGCCGCGGACGATGCACTCGATCGGCAGCATCTCCGCGCGGTGCACGAGCATCGCCCGCCCCGGCAGGTCGGCGATCCCGGCCACCGCGTCGGGGAAGGCTGCGGGGTCGGTGGTGATGAGGTGCGTCGGGACGACGGCGGCGAGCTCCGACACCCAGTAGTCGGTCATCGCCGTGAGCACGCGTCCCTTGTCGGGGACGGGCTGGGCGAAGACCACGTCGAAGGCAGAGATCCGGTCGGACGCGACCATCAGAAGGCGGCCGTCGCCGAGGTCGTAGACGTCGCGCACCTTCCCCGAGTAGGTGGCCTGCATGCTCAAGGTTCGATCTCCTCCAGTGCGTCGATGCTGCGGTGGGCGTGGCGGAGCGCGCGCTCGAGGTCGAAGGCCTCGGCGAGCACCTCCTCGGTGCGCTCCCCGAGGGCCGCGAGGAGCTCGCCGTCGGCGCGCAGCACCTCGGTGAAGGGGTGTCGTCCCTCGAAGGCGGCGCGGGCGTCGCGCTGCACGATGCGGTAGGCGGCATCGCGGGTGAGGCCCCCGGCGACGAGGGCGAGCAGCACCGGCTGGGAGAAGACGAGGCCGTAGCTGCCGGTGAGGAGGTTCTCGAGCATCCGCTCATCGCGAACGACGAGGCCGGCGACGAGACGGGTCATCCGCTTCATCCCGTAGTAGGCGAGGAGGCTCGCGTCGGGGAGCACGATGCGCTCGACCGAGGAGTGCGAGATGTCCCGCTCGTGCCAGAGCGCGACGTCCTCGAGGCCGGCGACGAGGTAGCCGCGCAGCACCCGCGCGATGCCGACAAGCCGCTCGGAAGTGATCGGGTTGCGCTTGTGGGGCATCGCCGAGGAGCCCTTCTGGCCGCTCGCGAAGGGCTCCTCCGCCTCGGCGACCTCACTGCGCTGCAGGTGGCGAAACTCGGTGGCGATCGTCTCCACCGTCGCCCCCACCGAGGTGAGCGCGTAGAGGTACTCGGCGTGACGGTCGCGCGCCAGCACCTGGGTCGCGGGGACGGGCACGAGGCCGAGGGCGCCGCAGACGAAGGCCTCGACCTCGGGGTCGATGTTCGAGTACGTGCCAACCGCCCCGGAGAGCTTGCCGACGGCGACGGCGTCGCGGGCCCGGCGCAGTCGGGTGCGGTCCCGGTCGGCCTGCAGGCAGTAGAGGGCGAGGACGTTCCCGAAGGTCGTCGGCTCGGCGTGCATGCCGTGGGTGCGACCGACCATCGGGGTCGCGGCGTGCTCGCGGGCCTTGTCGCGCAGCGCCGAGATCAGCCCGCTCGACGCCTCGAGCAGCAGGTCGCTCGCGCGCGCGAGCGTCGCCGACTGCGCGGTGTCGACGACGTCGGTCGAGGTGAGGCCGTGGTGCACCCACGAGCCCTCCGGCGCGCCGATGCGCTCCTGCACGACGTCGACGAAGGCCGCCACGTCGTGGTCGGTGACCGCCTCGCGCGCCGCGACCGCGACGACGAACTCAGCGTCCACCAGCGGCTGGCGCTCGCGCACCGCCTCGGCGTGCGCCGCGGGGATGACGCCGAGCTTGGCCCAGGCCTCGACTGCCAGCACCTCGACCTCGAGCCACAGCGAGAAGCGCGCCTCGTCGGTGAACAGCGCCGCCATCTCCGGGGGGGAGTAGCGGGGGATCATGGCCTCACATCTCGTCTCGTCGCGCTGCGGGCGTGGGGGACGCTCACTTCCTCAACGTACCGCCTCGCCCGACCCCGGTGACCGGATCCCGAGCGGGCGCGCCGCGCCGGTCCTCAGGCGGCGAAGCGGACGTACTGCTCGCGGCCGGGTCCCACACCGACGAACGAGACGGGGGCGCCGCAGTGCTCGGCGATGCACGAAACGTAGTCACGGGCCGCGGCCGGGAGGTCCGCGGTGGAGGTCACCCGGGTGAGGTCCTCCTGCCAGCCGGGGAACTCCTCGTAGACCGGCGTCACGTGGTGGAGCACCGACTGGTGGTACGGGAGGCGGGTGAGGCGCTCGCCGTCGGCCTCGTAGCCGACGCAGAGCTTCACCGTCGGGAGCGCCGAGAGCACGTCGAGCTTGGTGAGCGCGATCTCCGAGATCGAGTTCAGCCGCACCGCGTGGCGGAGCATGACGAGGTCGAGCCAGCCGGGGCGGCGGCGGCGGCCGGTGTTCGTGCCGTACTCGTGGCCGCGCTCGACGAGCAGGTCGGCGAGCTCGCCCTCGACCTCGGTCGGGAAGGGGCCGGCGCCGACGCGGGTGACGTAGGCCTTGGCGATACCGACGACGCGGCTGATGTCCATCGGGCCGATGCCCGAGCCGACGCAGGCGCCGCCGGCGGTCGGGTTCGAGGAGGTGACGTAGGGGTAGGTGCCGTGGTCGAGGTCGAGGTAGGTCGCCTGCGCGCCCTCGAGCATCACCTGTTCGCCGTTGTCGAGGGCCTCGTGGACGAGGGCCACGGTGTCGCCGATCATCGGCGCGATGCGGGGCGCGAGCTCCCCGAGGTAGTAGGTGGCGATCTCCTCCTCGTCGAGGGCGAGGCGGTTGAAGACCTTGGCGAGCACCGCGTTCTTCTCGCGGATCGCGATCGCCAGCTTCTGTCGGAAGATCTTCTCGTCGAGCAGGTCCTGGACGCGAAGGCCGATGCGCGCCGCCTTGTCGGCGTAGGCGGGGCCGATGCCGCGCTTGGTCGTGCCGAGGCGGTTCTTCCCGAGAGCCCGCTCCGTCGCCCGGTCGAGCTCGTAGTGGTACGGCATGATCAGGTGGGCGTTGCCCGAGACGACGAGGCGGCTGGTGTCGACGCCGCGCGCCTCGAGGGCGTCGCGCTCGTCGAGCAGCACGGCGGGGTCGACCACGACCCCGTTGCCGATCACCGGCGTGGTGTGGCTGTAGAGGACCCCGGAGGGGATCAGCTGCAGGGCGAAGCTCTCCCCTTCGACGACGATCGTGTGGCCCGCGTTGTGACCGCCCTGGTAGCGGACGACGAGCGACATGTCCTTCGCGAGGAGGTCGGTGAGCTTGCCCTTGCCCTCATCACCCCACTGGGTTCCGACGACGACGGTGGCGGGCACCGTTCTCCCTTCGTGTTGGGGCCGAGATGCTACCGCGGGGCCTGGCGCTGCCCGCGAGGAGGCTCAGCCGAAGATGAACTCGCCGTCGTGGGCGCCGACCTGGATCGCCGACCCCTCGGGGTAGCGACCCTCGAGCAGCGCGAGGGCGAGGGTGTCCCCGAGCTGGCGCTGGATGACCCGCTTCAGCGGGCGGGCGCCGAAGTCGGGGTCGTAGCCCCGCTCGGCGAGGAGCGCCTTGGCCTCGGGGGTGACCTCGAGGGTGATGCGGCGGGCCTCGAGACGGCTGCGCAGGTCCTCGAGCTGGATCTCGACGATCTTGGTGATGTCCTCACGGCTCAAGGAGCGGAAGCGGATGATCTCGTCGATGCGGTTCACGAACTCCGGCTTGAAGTAGTCGATCGGCTCGCCCTGCAGGTTCGAGGTCATCACGAGCACGGTGTTGGTGAAGTCGACCGTGCGCCCCTGGCCATCGGTGAGGCGGCCGTCGTCGAGGACCTGCAGCAGCACGTTGAAGACGTCGGGGTGCGCCTTCTCGATCTCGTCGAGGAGGACGACCGAGTAGGGGCGGCGGCGGACGGCCTCGGAGAGCTGGCCGCCCTCCTCGTAGCCGACGTAGCCGGGGGGCGCCCCGATCAGGCGGGCGACGGTGTGCTTCTCCTGGTACTCGCTCATGTCGATGCGCACCATCGCCCGCTCGTCGTCGAAGAGGAACTCCGCGAGCGCCCGCGCGAGCTCGGTCTTGCCGACGCCGGTCGGGCCGAGGAAGAGGAACGAGCCGATCGGCCGGTTCGGGTCCGACAGCCCCGAGCGCGAGCGGCGGATGGCGTTCGCCACGTGGTGCACCGCCGCGTCCTGCCCGATCACCCGCTGGGTGAGGACCTCCTCCATGCGGATGAGCTTTTGCACCTCGCCCTCCATGAGGCGCGAGACCGGCACGCCGGTCCAGCGGGAGACGACCTCCGCGATGTCTTCGGCGTCCACCTCCTCCTTCAGCATCCGCTGGCTGCTCTGCAGCTCCGCTAGCCGACTTGTGGCGTCGGCGATCTGCTGCTCGAGCTGGGGGAGCTCGCCGTAGCGGATCTCGGCGGCGGCACCGAGGTTGCCGTCGCGCTCATAGCGCTCGGCCTCGCCGCGGCGCGACTCGAGCTGGCCCTTCAGGTCGCGGATCGAGGTGATCGCGTCCCGCTCCAGCTGCCAGTGGGCGGTCATCGCCGTCTCCTGCTCGTGCAGGTTGGCGAGCTCCTCGTCGAGCTTGCCGAGGCGGTCCATCGAGGCCGGGTCGCTCTCCTTGGCGAGCGCCACCCGCTCGATCTCCACCTGGCGGATGCGACGGGTGACGATGTCGAGCTCGGTGGGCATCGAGTCGATCTCGATGCGGAGCTTGCTCGCCGCCTCGTCCATCAGGTCGATCGCCTTGTCGGGGAGGAAGCGCCCCGAGACGTAGCGGTCCGAGAGGACCGCCGCGGCGACGAGCGCGGCGTCCTGGATGCGCACCCCGTGGTGCACCTCGTAGCGCTCCTTCAGGCCGCGCAGGATCGCGACCGTGTCCTCCACCGAGGGGGGGCCGACGTAGATCGGCTGGAAGCGGCGCTCGAGGGCGGCGTCCTTCTCGACGTGCTTGCGGTACTCGTCGAGGGTCGTGGCGCCGATCATCCGCAGCTCGCCGCGGGCGAGCATCGGCTTGATGATGTTGCCGGCGTCCATCGCTCCCTCGGCGGCGCCCGCGCCGACGATCGTGTGCAGCTCGTCGATGAAGGTGACGACCTCGCCCTCGGAGTCGGTGATCTCCTTCAGCACGGCGCGCAGCCGCTCCTCGAACTCGCCGCGGTACTTCGCGCCGGCGACCATCGCCGAGAGGTCGAGTGCAATCACCCGCTTGTTCTTCAGCCCCTCGGGGATGTCCCCCTCGACGATGCGGTTCGCGAGTCCCTCGACGATCGCCGTCTTGCCGACGCCGGGCTCCCCGATGAGCACCGGGTTGTTCTTGGTCCGACGGGAGAGCACCTGGATCACCCGGCGGATCTCCTCGTCGCGCCCGATGACGGGGTCGAGCTTCCCCGAGCGCGCGAGCGCGGTGAGGTCCCGGCCGTAGCGCTCGAGGCTCTGGTACTGCTCCTCAGGGTTCTGGGAGGTGACGCGGTGGCTGCCGCGCACCTCGCGCAGCGCCGTGAGCAGCTTGTCGCGGTCGACCCCGAGGTCGTCCGCGAGCGCGAGCAGCAGGTGCTCGACGGAGAGGTACTCGTCACCGAGGTCGCGCTGCGCGGCCTCGGCGCGCTCGAAGGCGGCCAGCAGCGCGCGCGACAGCTCGGGGCGTCCCCCGCCGTAGGCCTGGGGGATCTTCGCCACCCGGTCGGTGAGGTCGTTGCGCACCGCGAGGGGCGGCACGCCGAGGCGGTCGAGGATCGGCACGGTCACCCCGCCGTCCTGGCCGAGCGCGGCGAGGAGGAGGTGCGCGGGGGTCACCTCGGGGTGGTGGTCGCTCTCGGCGAGGCGGGAGGCCTCCTGCAGCGCCTCCTGGGTCTTCAGCGTCCAGCGGTTCGGGTCTAGCGCCATGTCGTTGTGGTTCTCCTACTGCTCAGGTTCGGGTGTCGCGTGCGGTTGCGTGGCTCACCTGCCGGCCCGTCGCCGGACCGGGAGGCTCGCCGGGAAGGGGACGAGGTCCCGTCGGTACTGGCGGTGCGTCTGCTCGACGGCCGCGCGGGCCTCGGCGCGGGTGCGCTGGAGCGCGCTCTCGAGGCGGGCGATCTCCTCCTCGAGGGCGAGGACCCGCCGCACCCCCTCGAGGTTGATCCCGGCCGCGGTGAGCAGCTGGATCCGCTGCAGCTGGGCGATGTCGGCCTCGGAGTAGCGGCGGACGCCGCCGGAGGTGCGCGTCGGCTCGAGGAGTCCCCGCCGCTCGTAGATCCGCAGCGTCTGCGGGTGCACCCCGGCCAGCTCGGCGGCGACCGAGATCACGTAGACGGCCCGCGTCGAGGGGGCGTACTCGTCGGGCTGGCTCATGGCGGTCATGTCTCGAGGTGCTTGCGCGGCGACTCGTTCGTCGCCTCGGCGTAGGACTTGAGCGCCTGGCGCTCCTCCTCGGAGAGCTCCGCCGGCACGGTGATGTCGGCGGTTACGAGCAGGTCCCCCTGCTCACCGTGCGCACGCAGGCCTCGGCCGCGGACGCGGAAGGTCTTCCCGCTCTTGGTGCCGGCGGGGATCTTCAGGGTCACGGGCTTGTCGAGGGTGGGGACCGTCACCTCGGCACCGAGGGCGGCCTCGGCGAAGGTGATCGGCAGGTTGAGGGTGAGGTCGCGGCCGCGCCGCCCGAAGAGGCGGTGCTCGGCGACGCTGACGGTGACGTAGAGGTCGCCGGCGGGGCCGCCGTTGCGCCCGGGCTCACCGCGCCCCTTCACCTTGATGCGCGCCCCGTCGGCGACGCCGGGCGGGATGCGCACCTTCACCTGGCGCTCCTTGCGCTGCATCCCGGTCCCCATGCAGGTCGGGCAGGGGTCGACGATCTTGGTGCCGCGGCCGCGGCACTCCGGGCAGGGAGAGGAGAGGGAGAAGAGGCCCTGGTTGTCGTTGAGCGTCCCGCTCCCGCCGCAGCGGGGGCAGACCACAGGGGTCGAGCCGGGGCGTGAGCCCGAGCCCGCACAGGTCGCGCAGGTCGCGCCGGTCGCGACGTTCACCGTCGTCACGACGCCCTCGACCGCCTCGTCGAAGGCGAGGTGCAGCGAGGCCTCGGTGTCCATGCCGCGCTGCGGCCCCGCTCCCGAGCGCCGCCGCGACATGCCGCCGGCGTTGCCGGGGCGGAAGAGGCCACCGAAGAGGTCGGTGAGATCCTCGACCTTGAAGTTGAAGCCGGCGTTGCCGTTGCCGAAGGGGTTCCCCGCGGCGCCGACCCTGCGGACCTCGTCGTACTCCTTGCGCTTGTCGGCGTCACCGAGGACGTCGTAGGCGGCGCTGATCTCCTTGAAGCGCTCCTCCGAGCCGGGGTTCGCGTCGGGGTGGTACTGCTTGGCGAGCTTGCGGTAGGCGCGGGTGATCTCCTTCTCGCCCGCGTCCGCGGCGACGCCGAGGACCTTGTAGTAATCGGTCTCGAACCACTCCCGTTGCGCCGGCACCCTGTTCCTAGCCCCTCACCCGCACCATCGCGGGCCGCAGCACGCGGCCCTTCAACTGATATCCCGCTCGCAGCACCTCGTCGACGGTGACGCCCGCCGCCGCCTCCCCCTCCTCGTGGGGGAGATGCGCGACCGCGTCGTGCACGGTCGGGTCGAAGGGGACGCCGGCCTCGTCGATGCGCTCCAGCCCCTCCTTCGCGAGCACGTCGCGACCGAGCGAGTTGATCTGCTGCAGCGCCTGCACCAGGCCGCTGGCGGTCGACTCGGGGTCCTCGCCGTGGGTGATCGCGAGGTCGAGCGCGTCGAGCACCGGCAGGAAGCGCTCGATCAGCGACTCGGCGGCGCGACCGAGCAGCTCGGTCTGCTGGCGGGTCGTGCGCTTGCGGTAGTTGTCGAACTCGGCCTGCAGGCGCCGCAGCGCGTCGAGGTACTCGTCGCGCTGCGCCTCGGCCCTGTCGAGCTCGCTCGCCTCGCCGTCACCGCCCGCCGCCGCGGCCTCGGCCGCGGCGATCACCTCGGCGAGGAGGGCGTCGTCGTCACCACCGGGGGCCGAATCCGGGGCGGCCGCGCCGTCGGGCGCGTCCGCCCCGAGGGGCCCTTCGTCCTCCGGGAGGCGTTCCTCCCCGGTCATGCCTGGGCCGAGTCCGGCTCGTCGACGATCTCGGCGTCCACGACTTCGTCATCGGCTGGCGTCTCGGAGCTCCCCGCAGAGGGGGCGTCCTGCGCGGACGCCTGCTCGTAGAGGCGCTGTGCGAAGGACTGCGAGGCAGTGACGAGCGCCTCGGTGGCGTTCTTCAGCACCTCGACGTCGCTCCCGGCAAGGGCGTCCTTCACCTCCTTGAGCGCCGACTCGACCTTCTCCTTCTCGTCGCCCGTGAACTTCTCGCCCTCGTCGCGCAGCAGCTTCTCGGTGCGGTAGACGAGGGTGTCAGCGTTGTTGCGGATCTCCGCCTCCTCGCGACGACGGCGGTCGTCCTCGGCGTGCGCCTCGGCGTCCCGCACCATCCGTTCGATGTCGTCCTTGGGCAGCGAGGACTGCCCGGTGATCGTCATCGACTGCTCCTTGGAGGTGGCGCGGTCCTTGGCAGAGACGTGCACGATGCCGTTCGCGTCGATGTCGAAGGTGACCTCGATCTGCGGCAGGCCCTGCGGCGCCGGCGGGAGGTCCACCAGCTGGAACTTGCCGAGGGTCTTGTTGTACATCGCCATCTCGCGCTCGCCCTGGAGGACGTGGATCTCGACCGAAGGCTGGTTGTCCTCGGCGGTCGTGAAGACCTCCGAGCGCTTGGTCGGGATCGTGGTGTTGCGCTCGATGAGGCGGTGCATGATGCCGCCTTTGGTCTCGATGCCGAGGCTGAGCGGCGTGACGTCGAGGAGGAGGACGTCCTTCACCTCGCCCTTCAGCACGCCGGCCTGGATCGCGGCGCCGACGGCGACGACCTCGTCGGGGTTGACGCCCTTGTGCGGGTCGGCGCCCGTCATGTCCTGCACGAGCTCCTGGATCGCCGGCATGCGGGTCGAGCCGCCAACGAGCACGACGTGGTCGATGTCGGACTTGGAGAGCCCGGCATCCTTGATCGCCTGCTCGAACGGACCGCGGCAGGCCTCGACGAGGTCGGCCGTCAGCTCCTGCAGCTTGGCGCGGGTGAGCTTCAGGTCGAGGTGCTTGGGGCCCTCGGAGGTCGCCGTGATGAACGGCAGGTTGATCGTCGTCTCCTGGACGGCGGAGAGCTCGACCTTGGCCTTCTCGGCGGCCTCCTTCAGCCGCTGGAGCGCCATCTTGTCGGCGCCGAGGTCGACGCCCTCGGTGTCCTTGAAGCTCTTCACGAGCCAGTCCATGACGCGCTGGTCCCAGTCGTCACCGCCGAGGTGGGTGTTGCCGGCGGTGGACTTCACCTCGAAGACGCCTTCGCCGATCTCGAGGATCGAGACGTCGAAGGTGCCTCCGCCCAGGTCGAAGACGAGGACCGTCTGGTCCGCGCCCTCCTTGTCGAGGCCGTAGGCGAGAGCCGCCGCGGTCGGCTCGTTGATGATCCGCAGCACCTCGAGGCCGGCGATCTTGCCCGCCTCCTGGGTGGCGGTGCGCTGCGCGTCGTCGAAGTAGGCGGGGACGGTGATCACCGCCTGGGTGACGGTGTCACCGAGGAAGGCCTCCGCATCGCGCTTCAGCTTCTGGAGGATGCGCGCCGAGATCTCCTGCGGCGTGTACTGCTTGCCGTCGATGTCGATCGTCCAGCTCGTCCCCATCTGCCGCTTGACCGAGCGGATGGTCCGATCCGGGTTCGTGATCGCCTGACGCTTCGCGACCTCTCCGACGAGCACCTCGCCGGACTTCGCGAAACCGACCACCGACGGAGTGGTGCGACTCCCCTCAGCGTTGGGGATCACCGTTGGCTCGCCGCCTTCGAGCACGCTCACGACGGAGTTCGTGGTGCCGAGGTCGATGCCGACCGCCTTGGGCATGAGTCTTGCCTCCCAATCCTTCTCACTGCACCGCCGGGGGTCCCCGGCGAGAACTTTGCAGCGACCAGAATAACAGACTTGAGTGCCTCATTGTCAAGGCCGCCGAAAAGCCACTTTCACCTGGGAGTTCAGCAGGGGCGGAAGGGGTGCTAGCTGGAGCGGGCGGGGTGGGCGCGCTTGCCGTCGCGGACGACGAGCTCGCGCCATCGGTGGTCGGCGATACGCGCCAGCGTGGCGAGCTGTCGTCGCTCGCGCGAGCGGAACGGGCGACCGGCGCGACCGACGAGCAACGCCAGCCCGGAGACCTCGAGGCCCGCCCAGGCGACGTCGTTGGCCGCCCCGGCGCGGCCCGAGAGCTCCCGGTTGGCGGCGCGCGTGCCGGTGACGAAGGCCTCCAGCCACGGCGCCGCCGGGGCGTCGCCCGAGGCGCTGAGCACGACGGGGCCCTCGGGGTCGACCACCGCCGCCCATCCCGAGAAGACCCCCGCGACGCCGGCCACGAGCAAGTCGAAGAGCACGGCGACGCCCGCCCCCGAGATGAGGTCGGCCGAGACCTCGAGGGCGTCGATCAGCGGGTAGGGCAGGCCGGCGACGACGGAGCGGATGTCCTCGACGTCGACGAAGTCGAGCTCTTTCAGGCTCTCGAGCAGCGCGCCGATCATGTCCTCGCTCGGCAGGTCGATCGTCAGCTCGTCGATGACTCGGTCCCCTCCGCGCTCGAGGATGTCGATGCCGGTGACGTCACCGCCGACGCCGCCGATGCGCGCCGCGACCGCGCCGAGGGCGCCGGGGCGGTCGGCGAGCCAGACGCGCATCACGAAGACAGGCACGACTTCACACTAGGGACGCGGTGTGAACGGCGGATTTCCGGGAGGCGTCGGGGGGGTGTCGGCGCCCCCCGTTGCGGCGGGCGCCGCTGGGCGGCTTCGCGGCCCGCGACTAGCGTCAGCGGTGATGCCATCGCTTGTCATCGTCCGCCACGGCGAGAGCCTGTGGAACTCCGAAAACCGCTTCACCGGCTGGGTCGATGTCGACCTCAGCGACAGAGGTGAGCAGGAAGCGACCGACGCCGGCCAGCTGATCGCGGAGGAGAAGGGCATCGACGTCGGACGCTGCTTCACCTCGGTCCTCACCCGAGCCGTGCGCACCGCCAACCTCAGCCTCGACGCGATGGGCAAGAGCTTCCTGCCGGTCGAGCGGAGCTGGCGGCTGAACGAGCGCCACTACGGGGCGCTGCAGGGACTGAACAAGATGGAGACCGTGCAGCGCCACGGCGAGGAGCAGGTCCTGGCGTGGCGCCGCGGCTACGAGACGCCACCGCCGCCGGTCGAGCGCGACAGCCCCTACCACCCGCTGAACGACCCCCGCTACGCGATGGTCCCCCCTGCCTCGCTGCCGGCGACGGAGTGCCTCGCCGACGTCGTCGTCCGGCTGATCCCCTACTGGGAAGACGCGATCGCTCCCCACCTCCTCCTCGGAAGCGACGTGCTCGTGGTCGCGCACGGCAACAGCCTGCGGGCGCTCCTCAAGTACCTCGAGGGCGTGTCGGACGACGACATCGCCGACATCGACCTCCCGACGGGGATCCCGCGCGTCTACGAGTTCGGCGACGGCCTCGCGCTCGAGGCCGTCCGCGACCTCGGGGACCCGGAGACGATCGCCGCCAAGGCCGAGGCCGTCCGCAACCAGACGCGCGCCTGACCGAGCGCGCCCGGCCGGACGGTCGGGCCGGCTCCGGCGGCGCGGAACTTCATTGGTAGCGTGACCGCGATGGCCGCCGGGGATCAGCGCTCACTCGGCGACCGCCTGCGCGGCGCCTTCCTGAAGCCGGTCGACCCGCACGCCGCCCCACCGAAGCCGCAAGCGGAGCGGCGGACGGCCGAGGAGCTCGAGTCGAGCCTCAGGAGCGCCGACGACAAGGAGCGCGCGGTCGGGCTCATCGCGGCACCCTTCGCCGCGCTGATCGGCGTGCTGGTGATCGACCAGCTGATCCGCAACGACCCTCCGGCGCGACTGAACGGGCTCGTGAACAAGCTGCACGTGAGCGTCGCGCTCTACCACGAGCTGACGATCGTCCTCGTGGTGCTCTCGATTCTCATCCTCGTGATGGCGATGCTCCGCAAGCGGCTGCTGCTCGGCATCGTGATGGCGCTGTTCGGGCTCGCTATCTTCAACCTCCACTACTGGGGCTTCGGCGTCCCCTTCATCGGCTGCGCGTCATGGCTGCTGGTGCGCGCCTACCGGATCCAGCGCGAACTGCGCGACGCCTCCGGCGGCGGGCCCTCGGGGGGCGGTGCCCACCCGCGCAGCGGGAGCCGCCTGCCGCGCTCGAACAAGCGCTACACGCCACCGTCCTCGGTGCGTGCGCGGCGCGCCGACGGGAACCGCGCGACCTGACGTCGGCGCAGGCCGAGCGCCGCGACAGCGAGCACGAGCACGATCACCGCCGGTGCGAGGAACACCCGCGCCGAGGCGTGCTCGCCGGCGAGCACGCTCGCCGTCGTGAGAAGCGGCGGGGTGCCGGCGACCACCACCGCCTGCAGCGTCGACCCGGGCGGGTGGAGCGAGTTGCCGGGGATGGCCGCCGCGTAGCGGTGGCCGTCGAAGCGGTAGACGCCGCGGCAGGCGTAGCCGGCGGCGTTGCTGCCGCTCCCGCCCAGCAGGCCGAGGCAGCCGGTGACGCGGATCGGGACGGCGAGGCCGCGGGTGCGCAGCGCGGTGATCTGCGCGTTCTTGTTCGCGCCCGCGACGGTCAGCGCGAGCGCGAGCGCCAGCGCGCCCGCCATCATGAGCGCGATCGCGACACGCGCCAAGCGGCCGAGGTCGACGTCGACCGAGGCGCCGCGGAGCCGCATGACCGGGGCGGCGGCGGCGGCGTCCGCGCGAGGAGCTCCCGCCCCATCAACCGACGCTGGCGCTCGTTCCGCTGGCGCCGAACCCGGCACGGTCAACCGCTGCTCCTTCTGGCACGGCGGCGGCGGCTCCCCGCCGAGGACCCGGAAGCGTAGTGGTGGGCGCTCGACTACCGGTTGCAGCGGGCGCCTTCGCGCCCGCCGTCGCGCGAGCAACGGGGCGCTGCGCGCAGAGGGTTTCCAGTTAACACACTGGTAACACCGGCGTGACTGTGCGGAAACTGAGGGCCTGCATCCTTGGCGCACCTCGGTGACCCGCGACGTCGATGATCGCGCCGCGCCGGGGCCTCGCGACCGCACGAGAGGAGTCCTCCCAAGGTGCACCTGTTAGGCGCAGTACCGGTTCCGTATCCAAGTTGGCTCAACACCGGCGACAACACCTGGCAGATCGTCGCTGCCACCTTCGTCGGCCTGATGAGCCTCCCAGGGCTGGCGGTCCTCTACGCATCGATTGTTCAGAAGAAGTGGGCGGTCAATGTCCTTGCGATGATGTTCGCCGGCTTCTCGCTCGTGCTCGTCGCCTGGGTCCTGTGGGGCTACAAGATCGGCTTCGGCAGTACCTCGCTCGGCGGGGGGGTGCACAACGGTATCCAGACCCAGCTCAGCGGGGTCGGATGGGTGAAGCACTTCTTCGAGAACTTCGCTGGCAAGCCCGGGCAGATCACCAACGCCAATAACGAGTTGGGCCAAGCGGTCTCGGCGGCCAACACCGCCGTTCCCTTCCACTTCCCGACGACCTCGTTGGCGTACTTCCAGTTCGTCTTCGCCGCGATCACACCACTGCTGTTCCTCGGCAGCGTCCTCGGGCGTATCAAGTTCAGCGCCTGGTGCCTGCTCGTCCCGCTGTGGTCGACCTTCGTCTACGGCGTCGACGCCTTCATGCTGTGGGGCGGTGGCTACTTCGCGCAAGAGGGCGCGCTCGACTTCTCGGGTGGCTTCGTCATCCACATGTCCGCAGGAGTGTCCGGCTTCGTGGCCGCCTGGGTCCTCGGGCCGAGATTGCTGCGAGATCGCCAACACGCAATCCCCAACAACCTCGTCATGGCCGCGGTCGGTGCCGGCATCCTCTGGCTCGGCTGGAACGGCTTCAACGGTGGTGACCCGTACTACGCCGGCGCGGACGCCGCCGCCGCGGTCGTGAACACCAACCTCGCGACCGCGACGGGCGTCCTCGTCTGGATGGGGATGGACGCCTGGTTCTCAAAGGCGAAGAAGCCGACCTTCCTCGGTGGCGTGAACGGAATGATCTGCGGGCTCGTCGGGATCACCCCGTGCGCCGGCTGGGTCAACGGCTGGGGCGCGATCGCCGTCGGTTCAATCTGCTGCGTCGTCGTGTGGTTCGCCTGGAACTACCTGTCGAAGGTGCGGCCGTTCAACAAGGTCGACGACGCCCTCGGCGTCATCTACACCCACGGCATCGCCGGACTGTTCGGCGGTCTCTTGCTCGGGGTGTTCGGTGACCCGAACATGCTCGAGCTCGGCTGCGGGACGCTCGACGCCAACGGGCAGGTGGTGAACACCACCCAGCAGATCTACCAAACGGCGCAGGGGAAGTGCACCCCGTTCTCGGTCGGCGGACTCATGTACACGAACTCCTTCCACCAGATCTGGGAGCAGTTGCGTGCCGCGGTGTGGGTGATCTTCTGGTCCGCGCTCGTGACCTTCATCTTGATGAAGATCATCGGCCTCGTCCTCGGCGGCCTCCGCTACCGCGACGCCATCCTCGAGGTCGGCGACCTCGCCATCCACGACGAGGAGGCCTTCCCGCCGGACAGCATCGCCATCCGGTCCGGGGCCTACGAGATGGCCGATTACGGTGCGAGCATCGCAGCTCCACCTGAATCGTCCTCGGCCCCGCCCCAGGCGGTGTAGCCGGGTCCGCGGACCGCGTCGGAGAGAGAGGGGTCGAGAGTGCGGTCGCCGCTGGCGATCCCTCTTCTCCGGCGAGCCCCGCACGATCGCCCGTCATCGCCTCGGGCGCCAGAGCGTTTCCCCCAGGAGGCACCGCCTCCCGTCACCTCGGTCCTCAGCTCGGAGGTTTGCGTAATTGAAACTCGTCGTCGCAGTTATTAAGCCATTCAAGTTCGACGAGGTGAAGGAAGCCCTCACCGCCGTCGGTGTCCAAGGGCTCACCATGAGCGAAGTCCAGGGCTTCGGCCGCCAGGGCGGTCACACCGAGACCTACCGCGGCGCGGAGTACTCGATCGACCTCGTGCCGAAGATCCGCATCGAGGTGCTCGCGGAGGACGACAAGGCGGCCGAGGTCGCCGAGACGATCATCACGAGCGCCCGCACGGGGCGGATCGGCGACGGGAAGGTGTGGGTCCTCGCCGTCGAGGACGTCGTCCGCATCAGGACCGGCGAGCGGGGCTCTGACGCCCTCTAGCGCCGAGAACGAGCAAGGGGCCCGTCCGCCGGTGCGTACCGGCGGGCGGGTCCTCTGCGTTCAGCGGAAGTTCTCGAAGTAGCGGCTCGGTGTCGGGCCCCGCTGGTGCTGGTACTTGGACTGGAGCGCCTGCGAGCCGTAGGGGGCGTCGGCGGGGCCGGTCATCCGCAGGAAGCTGATCTGACCGATCTTCATCGCCGGGTAGACGGTGATCGGCAGGTTCGCCACGTTGGAGAGCTCGAGGGTGAGGTGTCCGTCGAAGCCGGGGTCGACGAAGCCCGCCGTCGAATGGATGAGCAGGCCGAGGCGGCCGAGGCTCGACTTGCCTTCGAGGCGGCCGACGAGGTCGTTCGGCAGCGCGACCCGCTCCGTCGTGACCCCGAGCACGAACTCGCCCGGGTGCAGGATCAGCGCGTCGTCGTCCCGGACCTCGACGAGCTCGGAGAGCTCCTCCTGGTCCTCCTTCACGTCGATGACCCGCTGGGTGTGGTTGCGGAAGACGCGGAAGTAGCGGTCTACGTGGAGGTCCACCGAGGAGGGCTGCACGCAGCTGTCATCGAAGGGCTCGATGACGATGCGACCGGCCTCGACCTCCTCGCGGATCGTGTGATCAGAAAGGATCATGGTGGCCTGCACGATACAGTGACCGAGATCCTGCACCGGTGTTCGTGCGGGCGTCGCGGGCGTAGTTCAGAGGCAGAACATCAGCTTCCCAAGCTGAGAACGCGAGTTCGATTCTCGTCGCCCGCTCCAGAGATCCTCAGCAGCCGAAAGTCGCCGCAGCGGCTTCGGCGAGCACAACGCGTCGACCGTCGCCAACTCGGCCTACGCGGCGCTCGACACGCGGGCACGCGGCGACGCCGCGGGGCACCCCGCGACGTCGCCGTGCTCGAACGCCTTTGGACGGCGCAGCATCGTCGCCGCGCCCGACGGCACTACGGGTTGAGCGTCGCCTTGAGGGTGGAGGACGCTCCGAAGTGCATGACCGTCGAGGCCGGAATCTTGATGGCGGCACCGGTCGCGGGGTTGCGGCCGTCACGCGCCGGGCGGTTCTTCCCCTGGAAGGTCCCGAAGCCCGGCCACGCCACCTTGTCGCCACCCTTGGCAGCAGTGGTCACCGTACCGAAGAAGGCGTCCAGCACCGCTTCTGCCTCCTTCGCGGACACGCTCGCCTCAGCAGCAACCTTGGCGACGAGCTCAGCCTTGTTCATCCCATAGTCCCTTCGACACTCCGCCGCGGCATGCGGCCGTGGGTCGAGACTGTAGGGCAGGGCGTGCGAATAGTGGAGGCAATCGGTCGCGGGCCGGTCTCAGGAGACCTCTGCCAGTGCGCCGCTACTGCAGGTCGCCGCGCAGGTAGCGCTCCAGCTCCTCAGCGATCTCGTCGCCCGTCGGCACCCGCTCGTTGCTCACGACCTCCGAGCGCGAGGCATCGTGCTGCGCCTCGAGCTGCTGGACCATCGTCGTGTGCTCCTCGGACTCGGCGATCAGCTCGTCGAGCTGCTTGCGCGTGGTCTCCGAGGCGCGGCGCAATCCAGCGGTGTCGACCGTCAGGCCGGAGACGGCGGCGAGCGCGTCGAGCAGCGCGACCGAGGCCTCGGGGTAGGGGCTCGTCTCGACGTAGTGCGGCACCCGCGCGGAGAGGCCGATCGAAGGCACTCCGACGTCCGCGCAGTAGGCACCGATCACGTCGATCATGCGCGCCGGTCGGTCGCGGATCCCGGGCATGAAGCCCACCTGTCGGGCGAGGCCGCGCTCAGACGCGGTCGAGGTGACGATGATCGGGCGAGTGTGCGGCGTCGCCGTCGGAAAGGCACCGAGGCCGACGATCAGTCGGGTGCCGAGCTCACGAACGAGGTCTCGGACCTCGCCGGCGAACTCCTGCCAGTGGTAGTCCGGCTCGGGGCCGACGAGGAGCGCGACGCCCCGCCCGTTGCCGTCGGTGCCCACCCGCAGGCGGGGCCCCGGCCAGTAGACGCGCCCGCGCACGCCGTCTTTGATGCGGACGCGCGGTCGGCGCGCCCGGTGGTCGATGAACTCGTCGGTGTCGAAGACGCAGAAGGTGCGTGTGTCGAACTGCTCGAGCAGCGAGGCGACCGCGGCGGCGGCGGCATAACCGGGGTCGATCCATCCCTCGACCCCGACGACGAGCACGGGATGCTCGGGGAGTTCCACGCTCCGACGTGCGTAGGTCACCCCAGGAAACTACCGGCTCGCAACTCGCGGAGGCGACACCAGAGGTGGCGCGCAGTTGCACGAAAGCTCGTGGCGCGCGGCCGGCGCCCGCGCGCCACGTGAGGAAACAACACGGGGAGTGAGTTCCGCGCCACGGGGTGTGGGCGAAATCGTTACCCCAGTTCAGGCACCCTATTTTCGGGCAGCAATTTGATTCGATCTTGACGAAAGCCATACGGCTTCAGAGTCGATTCCCGAAGTGCGTGTCCTTGAATGTCCGCATGCCAGGTCTTGACAACGAAAGCGATGGTACGGAAATGAAGGGCACTCCCACGAAGTTGGTGTGTCTTCGCCGGCCGTCCGGGCGGGTGAGCCGGCGATGCTCGGTCGCCCTCGGTGCCTTCGGCGTCGCGGTCTACCTCCTCTCTGCTGCGGCGCCGGGATCGGCGACGGTGGCGGCGAGCGTCGGCATCTCGGCCGGCACCCTGACAGCGACGATCCCGGGCTCGGTGGGCTTCACGGGCGTGACCCTGAACGGTCAGGACCAGGCAACGACCGGCACGCTGGCGATCGACGTGAAGGACGCGTCGGGCTCCGGCTCCGGCTGGAAGCTGCAAGCGACCTCGACGACCTTCAAGGACGCCGGCACGCACACCCTCGCCACCTCCGCGACGACGATCGCGACGAGCTCGGTGACCGACAGCTGTGACACCGGGGCGACGTGCTCGACGGGCGACACCAACGTGAGCTACCCCTACACGCTCCCAGCGGCGACCACCGCGCCGACCGCGACCACCTTCTACAACGCGCAGGCGAACAGCGGGATGGGGAACCAGACGGTCACCCCGACCTTCACCGTCGCCCTGCCGGCGACCACCTACGCCCCGGCGGGCGGGTCGTACACCTCGACCTGGACGATCACCTACGCCGCCGGTCCCTGATCAGCTAAGACCCTGTTGCGGGCCAGATACGATGTGGCGCTTTTCGCCCCGCCTCGTATCCGGCCCTTCAGCATGTCCGGCCACCGGCGAGGCTCAGCCGATCACCGGAGGTCCCGATGGGGTACGGGCGGGCTCGAGCGCAGTGGCGCGCTGCTGCCCTCGTGGTGACCGCCGTCGCGACTGTCTGCTGCACCGCTGCTCCGGGTGCCGCGACGACCGCCGCCAACGTCCTCATCACCCCGGGCCAGCTGCAGCTGATCGGCGGCACCCCCGCGAACATCGGCTTCTCGGCGACCGCGCTCTCTGGCAGCGACCAGAGCACCACCGGCCTCGTGAGCTTCGACGTCTCCGACGCGACGGGATCGGGAGCCGGCTGGAGGATCGAGGGGTCGGGGACGGCTTTCATGAGCGCGAGCGGCCGGGTACTCCCCGGCGCTGGCGCCGAGATCCTCTCCCGGCCGACCGCCTCCTGTGACACGGGCTCCGGTTGTGTCGCTCCGATTGACAGCGTCAGCTACCCCTTCCAGCTGCCCTCCGAGACGGCGGCGACCCTCTTTGACGCCGCGGCCGGCAGCGGCATGGGCAACGCGACCGTGGCCGTCGACTTCGACGTCTCCCTTCCCGCCACCACAATCGCCGGGACGTACTCGGCGACCTGGTCCTTCACGCTCATCAGCGGGCCCTAGCGCGCGGATTGCCGACGCCCGTGTCCATCAGCCGCCAGAGGCGGAGCGTCCCCGTCGCGCTGCTTGCCTGCGGTGCCATGGCACTGCTCGCGCTCGCCGGCTCCGCAGGGAGCGCCTTCGCCGCGACCCAGGTCGGCTTCTCGGTCGGGACGGGACCCGCGCCGGGCTCGAAGGAGCTCGCCGCGGGGGACAGCTACTTCGCGCCCACGGTCCCCGCGGGCGGCACCTACGCGGGGGCGGTGGTCGTCGCGAACGCCAACCGCAACCAGGTCTCGGTGCGCATCTACCCCGTCGACGGGCTGACCTCGCCGGGATCGGGCTCGGCCTACTCCAACGAGGGCAGAGCACTCTCGGGCGCGGGGAGTTGGATCTCCATCTCGCAGAAGTCGCTCCTCTTGAAGGCCAACTCGCGCGCTGTCGTGAACTTCACTGTCGCCGTCCCGGCGGGTGCGAGCCCGGGCAACCACCTCGCTGGCGTGGCGATCGAGGGGGCGAGCCCACAGGCCACGACGACCAAAGGCAACGTCCAGGTGAGCGTGGTCACGCGCTCGGTCATCGCCGTCCTCGTCACGGTCCCGGGCGCGGCGCGCTTCTCCGTCCGCGTCGGCCCACCGACGATCAAGCTCGGCACCTACAAGATCGGGACGGTCGAGATCCCGATCACCGACACCGGCGGCCTGCTCGGCCACCCCGATCTGGCCGTCACCCTCAGCAAGGGCTCCTACAAGAAGACGATCAGCAAGGCGCTCGAGACGCTGCTCCCCGGCGACAGCACCGTCATCCCGATCTTCTGGCCGGATGCCCTCTCCGGCCGCTACACGATCACCGCCTGCGCCAAGGGAGGCGGGCTGAGCGCCCCGGTCTGCACCTCGGGCTCGGCGGTCGCGCCCGCTTCGGCGAAGACGCCGACGAGCGGCTCGGGCCCGTTCACCAAGCCGACGACGGCCGGCCCGGCGTCCTCGTCGTCTTCCAGTTCGACGGTCCTCATCGTGATCATCGCGGTCCTCGGCGCGATCCTCCTCGGTGGGGGCGGCATCCTGCTCGGCTCGAGGCTCGGCCGGCGGCGCGGCCAGGGGAGCGGCGATGACCGCCGCGGCCAGGACGGCTAGCGCCGGTTTGTCGGACGCGCGCCGGCCGCACCTCCCCCGCTCGGCGGGGGGGCGACGGGCGCCGCGGAGACGATCCCCCTCCCGTTGGTGGCAGCGCTGGGCCCTCGCCGGGCTCGTCACGGGCGCCGCATCGCTGGTCGCCATCCCGCAGGGCGCCGCGGCGACCGCGCTGATCGCGACCACGCTCGCCGGGGTGGGCGTGGCGGGTTACGCCGCCGACGGCGGGATCGCCTCGGGGAGCGCAGCGAACGCGCCCACCGGCCTGGCGGTCGACTCGACGGGCGACCTCTTCATCGCCGACACCGCCAGCAACCGCATCCGCATGGTCCCTGCCACCTCGGGCACCTATTACGGCCAGACGATGACCGCCGGAGACCTGTACACCATCGCCGGGAACGGCACTGCGTGCTCCACCCACACCGTCGCCGGCTGCAGCTACGACGGGCCGGCGACCTCCGCGGAGCTCGACAAACCCGACGGCGTGGCGGTCGACTCGACCGGCGACGTCTTCGTCGCCGACACCGCCAACAACTGGGTCGCCATGCTCGCCGCCTCGTCGGGGACGAACTACGGCATCTCGATGACGGCGAACAGCATCTACGTCGTCGCCGGCACCGGCACTGCCTGCTCCACCCACAGCGTCGCCGGCTGCTCCTACAACGCGACCGCGACCTCCGCGAAGCTCGACGCGCCGCACAGCGTCGCCGTCGACGGCGCGGGCGACGTCGTCGTCGCCGACACCTCCAACAACTGGGTCGGTGTGCTGGCCGAGGACAGCGCCACCCTCTACGGCATCTCGATGACGGCGAGCAGCATCTACGTCGTCGCCGGCACCGGCACCGCCTGCTCCACCCACAGCGTCGCCGGCTGCTCCTACAACGCGACCGCGACCTCCGCGAGGCTCGCTTCGCCTGCTGGCGTCGCCGTCGACGGCGCGGGCGACCTCCTCGTCGCCGACACCGCCAACAACTGGGTGGGCATGCTCGCCGCCGCGTCGGGGACGAACTACGGCATCTCGATGGCGGCCGACCGCATCTACGTCGTCGCCGGCACCGGCACCGCCTGCGTCTCGCACAACGTGAGGGGCTGTCACTACGGCGGCGCGGCAACCTCCGCGAAGCTGAGCGCGCCCGCCGGCGTCGCCCTCGACGGCGCCGGGGACCTCTTCGTGAGCGACCCCCCGGACAGCTGGGTCTCGCTGGTAGCGAGCGGCTCGCGGACCCTCTACGGCACGGCGGCGACCGCGAACAGCATCTACGTCGTCGCCGGCACCGGCACCGCCTGCTCCACCCATACCGTCGCCGGCTGCTCCTATGACGCTCCGGGGACGAGCGCGCTGCTGGACGCCCCATCGGGGATTGCGGTCGACGGCTCGGGGGACCTCATCGTCGCCGACACGAGCAACCAATGGCTCGGGATGCTCGCCGCCTCCGCGGTGACGCGGTTCGGCGTCGCGATGACGGTCGGTGACATCTACGACGTCGTCGGCACCGGGACCGCCGGCTACTACGGCGACGGCGGGTACGCGAGCTCGACGCCCTTCAACGCGCCGGCCGGGGTCGCGATCGACCAGACCGGAGATGTCTTCGTCGCCGACACCGCCAACAACCGCATCCGCATGATCCCCGCCACCTCGGGCACCTTCTACGGCGAGGCGATGACCGCCGGCGTCGCGTACACGATCGCCGGCAACGGGAGCGCCTGCACCACTCACACCGTCGCCGGCTGCTCGTACAACGCTGCGGCGACGGGCGCCGAGCTCGACGCGCCGAGTGGCGTCGCCGTCGACGCGGCGGGCGACCTCTTCGTCGCTGATACCGCCAACAACTGGATCGGCATGCTCGCTGCCGCGTCGGGGACGAACTACGGCATCGCGATGACGGCAGGTGACCTCTACGTCGTCGCCGGCACCGGCAACGCCTGCTCGACTCACACCGTGGCCCGCTGCTCGTACAACGCCCCGGCGACGGGCGCGGCGCTCGACGCGCCGAGTGGCGTCGCCGTCGACGCGGCGGGCGACCTGTTCGTCGCCGACACCGCCAACCAGTGGGTCGGCATGGTGCCGAAGAACACCGGCACGAACTTCGGGGTCTCGATGACCGCCGGCGGGATCTACGACATCTTCGGCACCGGTACCGCCTGTGCGACGATCACCGGCGCCTGCGGTGACACCGGCAGCGGCACGACGGCGACCCTCAACTCCCCGGCGGACATCGCCGTGGCCCCCTCGGGGGCGCTCGTCGTCGCGGACAAGGGCACCGACCGCGTGCGCGAGCTCGTGAGTGCCCCGCTCCTCCTCGACCTGCCGAGCTCGTTCACCTTCCCCAACTTCACGCTCCCAGGGGTCGACGGCGTGAGCGGCGGCGTGCTCAGCATGGACCTCGTCCCCTCCACCTATTCGCTGTCCACCGCACCCTGGTCGCTCGCGATCACCTCGACCACCTTCTCCTCGGGCGGCCACGCGCTCTCGGCGGCCGCGACGACGGTGGGCGCACCGATCAGCTCGTGTGACGCCGCCTTCTCCTGCACCGCGGTGGCGGCACGAGGCGGCGACCCGACCTTCCCCTTCACCGTCCCGGCAGGGGCGCCCGCGCCCGCCGCGGCGACCTTCTTCAGCGACCAGAGCGGGACGGGCCCGCAGACGCTCTCGTTCACCTTCCAGATCGCGATTCCCGCCGACGCCTTCGCCGGAACCTACACCTCGACTTGGACGATCACCGACCAGAGCGGGCCCTAGCTACTTCGACCTGAAATAGTCCCCGCCGGAGCATCCTCTTCGTTGCGGGAGCTGCTCGAACGGGAGATTCCTGGCCAAGGTTGTCGTCGATCGTCTCAGGTCGGGATCAGCTGGCTGATCTTCACGAGGTTGTG
>DATLTN010000027.1 GCA_035533595.1 Acidimicrobiales bacterium | reverse complement strand
TTCCTCACCAGCGAGCCCGCTCCGCACCCCCATCCAGGCGCTGTCCAGCGCGCCCGTCCCTTCGCCGAAAGTGCCGGTCTCGCACAGTCGCTGTCGAAGCCTGCCGGACGATCCGGTAGAAGAACCGGTAGAAATCCGGAGATGAAGAAGGGACCTCGGCGAACCGAGACCCCTTCTGACCTGCTTTTTTCTGGTGGCGGGGAGGGGATTTGAACCCCTGACCTTCGGGTTATGAGCCCGACGAGCTACCAGACTGCTCCACCCCGCGGTGGGTCCTGACACCTTAGCGGTGCTTCTGCGAGGCCGGCCACTCGCCTACGCCTACGCGTGTGCGGCGTGGCTGGCGCCGCCGCTCGCGCCGAGCGTGGCGCCGCTCGCGCCCGAGGCCTTCTTCGTCGACGGCGTCGAGCTCTTGGTGGCGGCGTTGCTCTGCGCGAGGAGGGAGTTCGCCTGCTGCAGGAACTGTCCGGCTTTCGTGACATCGGACTGGTACGTGCCGAGGTCACCTGAGGTGAGCGCGGACTGCGCCTGCTGATAGGCCTGCAGCCCCGAGGCGATGTCGTTGCGCACGTCGCTCGGGATTGCGGTCACGGCAGTCGAGCCAGAGCCGGAGCTGTTACCGGCGGTGATCCCCGGGGGCGCCGAGCCGAAGACCCCGGCGAGCGCCCCGGCGAGGGTCGGGGCGAGGCTCACCTGCTTGCCGTAGACGACCACCACGTCCTGGAGCTTGGGGTACAGCGTCTGGGTCGAGGAGACGTACAGCGGACGGATGTAGAGCAACGAGTCGGCGAGCGGGAGCACCTGCACCGCGCCGAGGATGACCTGCGAGCCGCTCTGGTCGAGGAGGGTGATCTTCTGGGACACGTCCGGGTCGGAGTGGATGTCGGCGTTCGCGAGTCCTGGGCCGTCGATCCCCCCGCCCGAGCTGCCGGAGTTCCCAGTGCTCGAGCTCGACCCCGTCGGGGTGACGAGCGACTCGAGCTTGCCGTAGCCGTTGTAGGCCGAGTTCACCACCATCAGCGCGGCGAGGTTCTGGAGCTGGTCCCCCTGGGAGTAGGGGACGAGCGGTTCGATGGCGTCGAAGGAGAGGCTGGACTGCCCCGGCAGCTGGAGGAGCTCGTAGATCGGCTGGTAGCGGAGCACGTTGCCGTTCGCCCCGATCGGGAGGGTCAGCGAGGCGCCGCCGCCGGCGGCGGTGGAGGTCTGGGAGAGGTCCCAGGCGTTGCCGAGGCCGTAGAAGGCGCTCGGGTTGGTGATGTGGTAGCGGCCGTACATCGCCGACTGCACGGCCAGCAGGTCCTGTGGGTAGCGGAGGTGCTGGAGGAGCACCGGGTCCGTCTTCGTCAGCGAGGAGAGGGGGTGGAACATCCCGGGGAAGGCGGCCTCGTAGGACTGCATCACCGGGTCGCCCGAGGCGTTGATCGTGTAGAAGGACATCTTGCCGGTGTAGGCGTTGACCACGACTTTCACGGCGTCGCGCACGTAGTTGTAGCTGCCCTGCAACGCCGACCCGCCGGGCAGCTCGTCGGTGCGCGCGGTCTCTGAGTAGGGGTAGTAGGGCGAGGTCGTGTAGGCGTCGAGGACCCACTCGATCTCGCCGTTGTCGATCACCGCGTAGGGGTTGGCGTCCACCTTCAGGAAGGGCAGCGCCTTCTGCACCTCGGTGAGCACGTCGGGGATGTAGATGAGGTGCGACTTCCCGGTGATCTCGCTCGAGATCAGCATGTTGAAGTCGTGCAGCTTCACCGCGAAGGCGAGGCGCGCCCCGAGCCCACCGATCGGGATGCCGCCCTCCCCGCCGTAGTGGCCCTCCTTGCTCTTCCCGTCGGCCAGCTGGTAGTCGACCTCCTGCTGCTTGGTGTCGGCGATCACGTACTGGTCGTCGCCGGGCGCGAAGTAGACCGACGGCTGGTTGATCGCGAGGTCCGGGATCTTCGCGGTCACCGGGACCGAGCCGACGAGGAAGTTCGGGCTCCCGTTGGAGTTCGGTGAGGTCGTGTTCGCGGGCGCCACCACTCCCGCGTAGCCGTGGGTGAACTGCAGGTGGGTGTTCACCCACGTCGGCGAGGGCACACCGCCGGTGTTCAGCGCGCGCACGCCGACGACGACCGGCGTGAGCTGGCCGTTCACGTAGTAACGGTCGATGGTGAGATTCGTGAGCTGGTAGAAGCTGAGCTGCTTCTGCAGCTTGGCGAAGGTCGCGTAGCTGTAGACGGGGTCCCAAATCTGGGTCGCGTCGAGGGTCTGTGCGTAGCGCGAGAGGACCCCGGGCGTCAGGTCCTGGTTTGCCGGGAAGGCCTCGCGGGTCACGCCGCCGATGTCGAAGGCCGCGGTCGTGGCGGAGATGTTGCGCGAGATGTAGGGCGTCTCGAGGGTGCTCTGTGCCGGCGTGACATGCAGCGCCTGGTAGAGCTTGGGGTAGATGACGCCGACGACGATCGCGAGGAAGGCCCACAGGCCGACGGAGACGACCGGGAGCACCCAGGTCCGCTGGTAGACGTTGAAGGCGAGCATCACGAACGCCACGAGGCAGACCACAGCGAGGAGGACCATCGCCGGCAGCCGAACGTGGACATCGGTGTACCCCGCCCCCTGCACGTAGCCGTTCGCCGAGACGTCGAGGCCGAAGCGGTCGACGTAGAAGTAGGCCCACGCCCGCTCGAGCGCCAGCAGGCTGAGCAGCAAGGAGAGGTGCGCGATCGCGCGGGGTTCGATGGTGAGGGTGCGCTGCACCCGGATCGCGCCGTTCAGGAAGTAGGCGACCGCCGTCGCGATGGCGGCCACGACGAGCAGGCCGAAGAGCCAGTCGACGAGGAAGGAGAGGAACGGCAGGCGGAAGACGAAGAAGGAGATGTCCCGGTGGAACAGCGGGTCCTTCATGTTGAAGGGCACCGCGTGGGTGAACAGGAGCCAGTTCTGCCACTGCGACGAGGCGCTCGAGCCGAGGGCGAGGCCGAGCAGCGCAGCCACCCCGGTGCGCAGCCAGAAGGCGTGCGGGGCGGTGACCTGCTGGAAGCGGCGCACGAACTCGGTGTCCGGCGCGAGGAAGAGGGTTCGTGAGACGACGAGGTCGACGAGGAAGAGGCAGCCCCAGACGACGGCGAAGGCGATCGCGATGAACGAGAGCGCGAGCGCGAGCTTGGAGACGGTGACGGCCGTCCACACCTCGCCGACGCCGCTCCAGTGGAACCAGAGGAAGTTCGCGTAGAAGCCGCCGACCCCCTGCGCGAGGACGAGCAGCACGACGAGGGCGATGACGGTGACGAGCAGCGCCACTGTCCGCCGGCGGGAGTGCGGGCGGGGCGGAAGGTCCGTCGGGATGCGCATCTACGCGGGGCTGAGGACGAGAAGGCAGCGGCACCCTGGGTGGATCGGCGGATGCGCGTGGCCGGTCGGGAACGGCTCGCCGGGGGGCTGCGCCCCGGCGATCGCGTTGTCGTCGCAGTCGGGGCAGCGCTGGTCACCGTCGTCGACGATCCACGTCACCGCGCTCCCCGAGGCGCGGGCCTGGTCGAGCACGCCCGCCGAGAAGGCCCGCACGGTGAAGTCCGCGGCGGTCTGCTCCGCCCCCGCGCCCTTCCACTCGCGAAAGGCGGCCCCGATTGCCACCGCGGGCTCCTCGCCCTCGCTCGTCAGCCCCTGTTCGACCCGACGGCGGATCGGGTCGAGGACCGCCGCGCCGAGCTCGGTGGCGACGCGCTTCACCGCCGCGACCGGCTGGCGGAGCGGGCCGGGATCCCGCGAGATCGAGCTCGCCGCGAAGCCCCGGCCGGCGGCGAAGGCGGCGACGAGTGCGTCTCTCACGTCCTGCTCGAGACGGCCGGACATCTCCGCCCCGGGGAGCAGCGAGAGCGGATCGCCTCCCTTTTTCATGTTGCGGAAGGCGTCGAGGAGCTGGTTCTGCTCCAGCCGGAGCTGGCGCTTCAGCACCCGCGTGAGCTCTGCGGTACTCGATGCGAGGAGCTTGTTGCGCGCCGCGAGGGACTCGTCCGCGGGCTCCGGCTCCTCCTCGGCCTCGGCGCGTCCGGAAGCATCGTCCTCCGACGGTGCCCGATCCTGTGCTGCGGGGTCCGCGACCGCGCCCTCCCCCGACGCCAGCGGTTCCGCCGGAGCATCCGCCGCCGTAGCCTCCGCCGAGCCGGCGCCCGCCGCCGTCTCGTCTGAGCCCGTCGCCGCCGGCCGCTGACCGCCTGCCGCGCCCTCGGGGGGAGCTGCGGGGGTCGCGGCCGGGGGCGCCTCCTCCGCGGCGGGCGGCTCTCCGGTGATGCTGTCCTCGAGGACGGTGCGCGCCCGCTCGACCTGCTCCGCACGGCTCTGGCGGATCTTCGCGAAGAGCTCGTCGATCGCGTTGGACGACTCTTCCTCGTCGGCCTCGGACCTCGCCCCCTCCGGCGGCTCGGACTGAGCGGCGCCCTCGCTCTCGACGACCACCGGGGGTTCCGCGACTCCGTCGGCGGCCTCCACCTCTTCGTCGGCGACCGGCACCTCGAGGAGCGCCTCGGTGAGCTCGACGGTGAGTGCCGGCACCGCTCCGACAGCGGCAGCCTCGAGCGCAGCCAGCTCGGCGGCCTCGGCGAGGAGCCCCTCCTCGGAGAGCTCCTCGACGAAGGCGCTCGGCGCGGCCGCGACCGCCTCCGCAGCGAGACGGGCACCCTCCTCGGCCCCGGCGAGCTGTCCTTTCAGCTCCTCGACCGAGTGCACCACGTAGGAGGCGACGGCGTCCACGACGTCCGCGAGGGCGTCCTTGCCGGCCCGCAGCTGCTCGAGTTGGATGTGCAGCTCACGCCGCCGCTCGCCGAGGTCGACGAGGATGCGGTGGCGGGCGGCGCGGGCGACCTCCACCATCTGCCGGCACTCCTCGCGGGCGGCGTTCGTGAGCCGCTCGGCCTCCGCGCTCGCCGCCGCCGTGATCGCCGCGGCAGCCGCCGAGGCCCGGCGTTGCTCGTCCTCGAGCAGGTTCGTCGCCGAGGCGCGCAGCGCCTCGGCTTCGGTGTTCGCCCTCGTCAGCACGTCCTCGGCCGCTTCGTGGGCGGCCTGCAGGACCCGTGCCGTCTCCTGTCCCACCGCCGCGGAGAGCGCCGCCGCGTCGAGCGGCTGCGGCGTCGCGGGGCGCTCCGCGAGGGTGAGCCGCTCGCTGAGCTCGGCCTCACGGGCCTGCAAACGGCGCAGCACCTCGGCGACCCCGACGAGGTACCCGTGCACCGCCTCAGGGTCCAGGCCCCTGCGGGCGCTCGGGAAGACGTGGGCGAGCAGCTCGTCGGGGGTAGGTCCGGAAGGCGAGGAAGAGGGCAGCTCAGGCATCTCGGCGCATGAGCCTACGGCGTCACGACCTCGTGGACGGGGCGATCGCGCCACCGAGGTGCTCGAGATCGGCGACGGCCTGATCGAGCGAGGCCACCGCGTAGACCTTCAGCCCGCCGCTCGCGTGCGCGCGGGCCGTGGCGAGCTCGGGCGTGGGGACGAAGAAGACCTTCGCGCCGGCCCGCTCGACGGCCACGGTCTTCTGGGCCACCCCGCCGACATCGCCCACGCTGCCGTCGATGGAGATCGTCCCCGTCGCGGCCACCTTCATCCCGGCGGTGAGGTCCTTCGTGTCCAGCTTCTCGACGATCCCGAGCGCGAAGGCGAGGCCGGCGGAGGGACCGATGATCCCTTCGGAGTTGATGTTCAACGAGAACGGCAGCGCCGTCGTCGCGAAGAGCTGCTCGGGGTAGATGCCGAGGCAGGCGAGCGGCTTGCTGCCCGCCGCGACGTGCCCTGCCCTGCCCGCGCGGAGACAGCTCGACGTCGCCGCGCTGCCGCTCCCGACGAGGTGGTACGCGCCCGTCACGAGGCGCACCGTGCGGGTGCGGGTGACGCCGATGCGGTGCGCGACGATCGTGACGGGGTCACCGGGGTGCAAGGCGGACTCCAGCTTGGAGAGCGAGGCGAGGGTCGTCACCGGGTGTCGGTCGAGTGCGGTGATGACGTCGCCGACCGAGAGGATGCCGGCCGCCGCGGAGGTCTGCTCGAGCTGGTAGACGATGACCCCGGCCGGCACGGCGTGCACCGGGTAGCCGAGCGAGCGCAGCGCCGCGAAGGTCGCCGCCTGCCGGGCGGTGTCCATGTCGATCACGCCCTGCTCATCGTAGGTGGCGACGCTCGCCTGCCCGGTGAGCACGGCCGTCGGGACGAGGTCGGCGTTGTGGTCGAGGCGGTAGAAGAGGTAGTCGACCGCCCGCACCTGCACGAGGTCGACGTCGGTGAGCAGGATCGCCCCCTGGTGGTGGTGGGTGAGCTTGGCCGGGGCACCGATCAGCGGAGCCACGTTCTGCGCCTGGCCGGGGACGATCGCGTACTCGTTGAGGTTGACGAACGTCGCTGCCACGACCGCGACGACGAGCGCCACGCCACCGCTCATCAAATGCCGCCACCAGCGGGGATGGCGGCGCCAGCGGGCCCGCGTGCCGACGCGGCCGGAGGCGGGGACGGCGGGGCCCTCCCCCGGGCCTCCGGAGCCGGATCTGCCCACTACCGTCTCGCGGCGGTGCCCGACGACACGCGACCACCGCGGGTGGGAAGCGACGACCGCCGGACCCGCACGGCGCGAAGCCTCCCACGACCGGCGGCCGGGACGGCCTCACCTCCTCCGACGGACCTCGTGACCGAGCGCCGCCGGGCCGCGGCGGCGGCCTGCGGCTTCACCGGTGACCAAGCCGGCGCCCGCGCCCTTCTCGCCGACGACGCACCGGTCGTGCGCGCCGCCGCGCTCGGAGCGCTCTGCCGTCTCGGCGAGCTCTCCGGCCGCGACGCGACAGCCGCGGCGGCCGACCCCGCCGCCGTCGTCCGCCGCACCTTGGCCGAACTCGCCGATCCGGCGGCTGCCGCGAGCTACGCCGCGCTGCTCGACGATCCCGACGCGGGCGTCGTCGAGGCCGCCTGCTTCGCCTGCGGAGAGCTCGCGCAGATCGGGGCGCTCGGCCGCCTCGCCGAGATCGCGCAGCACCACGAGGATCCGCTCTGCCGGGAGTCGGCGGTCGCCGCGCTCGGCGCGATCGGTGCGCCGGAGGGGCTGGACGCCGTCCTCGGCGCACTCGCCGACCGCCCCGAGATCCGCCGGCGGGCGGTCGTCGCGCTCGCCGCCTACGAGGGCCCCGAGGTGACCGCGGCCCTCCGGGAGCGGTTGCAGGACCGCGACTGGCAGGTGCGCCAGGCGGCCGAGGACGTGCTCCGGCTCAGCGAGCGCGAGCCGAGCTGAGCGAGAGGGCCGGCTCGCGACCCTCCTCCAGGCACTGCGCGGCACCGAGCACCGCGAGCAGCTCGGAGTCGTGCGGCACGTGCACCGGCACCCCGGTCGCCTGCGCGAGGCGACGGTCGAAGCCCTCGATGCGCGAGCCGCCGCCGGCGAGGATGAGGCCGTTCGAGATGAGATCGTTGGCGAGGTCCGGAGGTGCCGAGGTGATGCAGCGCGCGGCGGTGTCGAAGATCGGCTGCGCGACGCGGTCGATCACCGCGCAGAGCGCGGCGCGGGCGACGGTCGCCGTCCGCAGTGCCCCACTGCGGGTGTCGCGCCCCGGCACCTCGATCTCGCCCACTCCCCCGCCCGGGCTCATCGTGGCGTGCGCGCGGCGCAGCTGCGCGGCGGCGGCCCTGTCGATGAGCAGGCCGTGACGGCGGGCGAGATGCTCGCGGACGGCCTCGTCGAAGTTGTCGCCGCCGACTTCCACCGAGGCGCTCGAGACGAGGCCCCCGAGGGCGATCACGGCGACGTCGCAGACCCCCGCGCCGAGGTCGACGACCATCGTGCCGACGGGCTCGGAGATCTCGAGGCCGGCGCCGATCGCACAGGCGACCGGCTGCTCGACGAACGAGACGGTGCGCGCCCCGGCGCGCTTCAGCGCCCGGCCGACCGCTCTGCGCTGCACCCCCGTGGAGCTCAGGTGCGAGCAGACGAGCATCCGCGGACCGCCGAGGCGGGAGACCCCCGGTCGCCGCAGCAGCGCGGCGAGGAAGCTCTCGGCGAGGTCGATGTCGAGCAGCTTGCCGGCGCGCACCGGCCGCCGGAGCTGCACCCGCCCACCGCTGCGGGCGCCGAGGCCGAGGGCCTCGTCGCCGAAGGCGACGAGGCGGCGGGAGTCGGTCTCCACCGCCGCGACCGTCGGCCCCTCGTAGATCAGCTCGCCGGAGCCGTTCGCGAGCCGGGTCGTCGCGGTTCCGAGGTCGAGCGCAAGCGCGAGGCTCACCGTCGCGCGCGCTCGCGTCGGGCGGGAGGTGCCATCGCCTCATCGTAGGGAGGCGGGCGCCCCCTCGCGGGGACTTCCGGCGGCGGCGGCGCTCCCGGCCGACCTCCGGTCGGAGCCGTCCGCAACTAGCCTCAACGGCCGTGGCGGCACTCCCAGGCGAGTACGACGATGGGGGCGAGGAGGAGTTCACCCTCCCGCTCCCACGCGAGGACCGTCTCTGGCGCCATCCCTCCGAGCTCACCGACGGCGACTTCACCCTCCGCCTCGACCCGACGATGGTCCGCAACCGTTGGCTGTCGAGCCAGCCGAGCCGGGCCAGCGCCTGGACCGCCGGCCTCGTCGGGGCGCTGCTCGCGAGCGGCCTCGTCGTGCTCGGGACCCACCTCGCGACCGCGCTCACCGGCGCCCCGGCGCACCCCGCCGCGATCACGCTCACCTCGACGGCCGACGCGCCGAGCGCCACCACCGCCTCCTCCGGGCCGGAACTCGCCGGCCTCGGCCCCTCCCTTGTCGCCGGCGTCGAGCGCGTCGGTGCCGCGGTCGTGACCATCGACGTCGCGAGCGGCGGCAGCGATCTCCGCCTGCTCGGCCTGATCCTCAACAAGAACGGCACGGTGCTCACCGCTGCCGCGCCGCTCGACGGCGCGACGAGCGTCCTCGTCACGCTTCCGGGCAACGAGGTCGTCCCGGCGGTCGCCATCTACCCCGACGCGGCGAGCGGCCTCGCGGTGCTGCAGGTGAACGGGGTCGACAACCTGCCGACCGCGATCCTCGCTCCCCAGCCGGTCGCCACCGCGAACTTCACCGTGGCCGTGACCGCGGCGGGCGGCACCCGCTACGCGGTGGGCATGGTCCGCCAGCTCGACACCGCGCCGCAGTTCCCGACGGGGCCGCTCGTCGACGCGCTGATGACCGACCTGCCGACGGCCTCGACCCCGCCGGGGAGCCCGGTGCTCGACGCCGGCGGGCGGGTGATCGGCCTCGTCGCCGGGGAGAGCGGGGGCTCCACCGCGGTCGTCCCCTCCTGGCTCGCGCTCCCCGTCTCCGAGCAACTGATGCTCAGCGGCGAGGTGCAGCACGGCTGGCTCGGCATCAGCGGCGAGAACGCGAAGGCCTCCTCCGCCGGCGCCCTCGTCACCACGGTCACGAAGCGCGGCGCCGGCGCGGAGGCGGGGATCAAGAGCGGGGACGTGATCACCGCGCTGGACGGCACCCCGGTCCGCTCCTTCGCCGCCCTGCAGGGGCGCCTCTACACGCTGCCCCCGGGCACGACGGTGACCCTCGGCATCTCCCGCGGCGCCACGCACCTCACCCGCCACCTGCACCTCGACGACCGCACCGCCGCCTGAGCCCGGGTCTCAACCGCCGGTGATCGCGAGGCCGCCGCGGTTCACGAGGAAGGTGGCGGTGGCGGCGAAGTAGCCCATCAGCTCGCCCGCGACCTCGGGCGCGAAGCCGACCTCGGCGACCGCGTCCGCCATCGCCGCGACCCACGCGTCACGCGCCGGGGTGTCGATCGAGAACTCGACGTGGCGGAGGCGCAGCCGCGGCTCGCCGCGCAGCAGCGCGTAGTCCGGTGGGCCGCCGAAGTACTGGACGAGGAAGGCCGCGAGGCGGGCGCGGGGCCCAGAGAGGTCCTCGGGGTACAGGGCGCGCAGGAGCGGCTCCTCCTCGACGCGCCGGTAGAAGGCGTCGACGAGGGCGTGGAAGGCGGGGCGGCCGCCGACCGCCTCGTAGAGGGTCGGGCCCTCGCCGGTGGTCATCGCGCCGATGCTAGGGAGGCGCGGCGGCGGGCTGCGGCGCGCGGGCGCGGCGCATCTCGCGCCCTAGCATCGAGTGGATGGACCCTGACCTGCCGCCAGGGCTCGGAGGCTTCCTCCCCGGCCTGCTCGGGGACCTCCTCAAGCTGCTGAAGACGGACTCCCCGCTGCAGTGGGACCTCGCCCTGCAGCTCGCGCAGAGCGTCGCCTCGGACAACGCCCCCGAGGCGAACCCGGAGCCGCTCGACCGTATCCGCCTCGAGGAGCTCGTCCGCCTCGCCGACCTGCACATCGCCGACGTGACAGGCATGGCGAGCAGCGGGGAGCCCCCGACGGTGGTGGTCGCGAACCGCGGTGAGTGGGCGCGGCGGCGCCTCGAGGGCTCCCGGCAGCTGTTCGAGGAGATCGCCGGCTCGCTCGCCCCGCCGCGCAGCGCCGACACGCCGGCTCCCGAGCTCCCCGTCGAGGACGAGAACGAGGCGCGCGCCCTGCAGGGGCTCTTCAGCCAGTGGGCGAGCGCGGTCGCGCCGGCGATGATCGGGATGCAGTTCGGCTCGCTCGTCGGCCACCTCGCGCGCCGCACCCTCGGCCAGTACGACCTGCCCGTCCCCGGCGACACCGTCGCCCGCGAGCTCGTGATCATCCCCGAGAACCTCGCCGCCTTCGCCGCCGACTGGAGCCTGCCGCGCGAGGACGTCGACCTCTTCTTCCTCGTGCGCGACGTCGTGAGCCACGCGGTGCTCTCCCGCCCGCACGTCGCCGGGCGGCTGCGCGAGCTCCTCGTCGCCCACGCGAAGGGCTTCCGCCCCGATCCCGGTGCCCTGCAGGGACGCCTCGGCGATCTGAGCGAGCTCGGCGGCATGGGCGACCTCTCGGACCTCACCCGCATGCTCGGTGACCCGGCGGCCCTCGGCGAGCTCGTCGACACCCCCGAGCAACGGCGGGTGAACGCCGAGCTCGAAGCGCTCTCCGCCGCCATCCTCGGCTACGTCGAGTGGGCGAGCGACGCCGTCGCGAGCCGCCTCGTCGGCACCCGCGCCGCGATCCGCGAGGCGCTGCGCCGCCGCCGTGTCGAGCGCAGCGACGAGGAGCGGGCGGGCGACGAGCTCCTCGGGGTGAGCCTCGACCAGGAGGCGGTCGACCGCGGCGAGGCCTTCGTGCGCGGCGTGATCGAGCGCGGCGGCGAGCGCGAGCTGGCGGCGATGTTCGTCCACGAGCACGACCTCCCGACCCCCGCGGAGGTCGACGCACCGGGGCTGTGGATCGCCCGCGTCAACCTGCCCGTCGAGGAGGCAACGCCCGAGGAGGGGGACGCATCCCCGCCGGGGGGCGACGGGGGCGGGGGCGGCTCGGAGACGCCGTCACCCTGAGCCGCGGGCTCAGCTGACCTGGGCCTCTTCCTCGGGGATGCCGAGGTCCCACTGCAAGATGAGGTTCTCCCGCTCCGCGTCGCGCACGACGCGTTCACGGTTGCGGCGGAACTGCGGATCGTGCGGCGGCAGGAGCACGAGGCGAGCGAGCGCGCGCTCGCGGAAGGCCTCGATCAGCTGGCGGTCGCCGAACTCGGACTCGACCTCCCAGTGAGGCGCGACCGGGCCGAGGTAGACGACGCGCACGTGCCCGCGGGGCGGCTCGGGCGGCTGGTCGGTCGGCGGCGGGATCAACGTCAATGGGGGCTCCTTTGTTGCCCGCAGTGTACCGAGGGCGGCATCGTCCTCCGGGCCGGCCCCGCCGTCGTTTTCTCGGGAAACTCCCAGACTCGTGGGTAAGGGTTCGGCGAGGACGAATCCGGGTAGGCGCCAGTGCGGGCCGTACCCGGGTGTGTAGCGTTCTCCTGGGGAGGATGTGGGACCGGGCGCCGGCTGGTGTTCCCGGGGCTTCAGCACACAGAAATGGCGGGTGCGATGGACACGGAGTGGATGGCGGCGGGCCGGTGCCGGGAGCTGCCGCCGGAGACCTTCTTCCCCAGTGACGGTGTCGGCGTCGACGCCGCGCGCCGCATCTGCGCCGACTGCGCAGTGAAGGCGGCCTGCCTCGACTACGCGATGGAGAACCACATCGACCATGGCGTGTGGGGCGGCACCTCCGAGCGCGAGCGGCGGCGTCTCGCCCGCCAGCGTCGCCACCTCACCCTGCACAACGGCCGCTGAGCAACCGGCGCGACGGGCGCCGTGACGCTCGAGTGCGTCGTCAACGTCTCCGAGGGCCGCGACAGTGACACGATCAGCCTGATCGCCACCGCCGCGGGCCCCTGCCTGATCGACCTGCACAGCGACGGCTTCCACAACCGCAGCGTGTGCACGCTCGCGGACGTCGACCACGAGGCGCTCCTCGCGGCCACCCTCGAGCTGGCCGGCGCCGCTCTCGATCTCATCGACCTGCGGCGCCACCTCGGCGTCCATCCCCGCCTGGGCGCCGTCGACGTGGTGCCCTTCGTCCCCGTCGGCGACCCGCCCTTCGAGCTCGGCGAGGCGCTCGCGCTGCGCGACGCCTTCGCGGCGCGGGCCGCTTCGGAGCTCGGACTCCCCTGCTTCCTCTACGGCCCGGAGCGCTCGCTCCCCGAGGTCCGCCGGGGCGCCTTCACAGCCCTCGCGCCCGACCTCGGCCCACGAACGCCCGACCCGCGCCACGGCGCCTGCTGTGTCGGGGCTCGGCCGCCGCTCGTCGCCTACAACATCGTCCTCGCCGAGGCGGACCTCGCCCTCGCCCGGCGCGTCGCCGCGGCGCTGCGCGGACCACGGCTGCGGACCCTCGCCTTCGCGGTCGGTGAGGAGGTGCAGGTCTCCTGCAACCTCGTCGCGCCCTTCGAGCTCGGCCCCGCCGAGGCGGTCGACGCCTGCGCGGCGCACGCGGTCGTGGCGCGCAGCGAGCTCGTCGGTCTCGTGCCGGCGGGTGTCCTCGCCGCCGTGCCGCGCCACCGTTGGGCCGAACTCGACCTCGACGAGGCGCGGACCATCGAGTCCCGCCTCGCGCACCGCCCTCGCGCGGGCAGCGGCCCCGCTTAGGAGGCGGCGACCTGCCGCTGGGCGAGCACCCGCGCCCGCCGCACCCGCCGGCGCTCGCGCTCGCTCATCCCGCCCCAGATCCCGAACTTCTCGCCGTTCGCGATCGCGAACTCGAGACAGTCCTCGCGCACCACACAGCCGCGGCAGACCTCCTTCGCCTCGCGCGTCGAGGAACCGCGCTCGGGGAAGAACAGATCGGGGTCGACCCCCATGCAGTTCGCCCGCGTCTGCCAGTCCTGCTGCGGCCCATCAATGAGTGCCTGGAAGTCCACCAGCACCTCCCTCCAACGGCCCCCACGTCCCCGCGAGTGGCAACGGTGGAATTACACCGATGTCATATCGTGCACCCGATCGATGCCGCATGCAAGTGGAAATTTGCGCTGAGCTGGGTGCGCCCGCCCGCCCGGGTGCCGCTCAGGCGCCGCGCGGCACCCGCTTGCGGCGGCCGCCGCGCTGCTCGACGAAGTCGACGAGGAGGTAGTCGCCGAGGGCGTCGGGGGTCGTGTAGAAGGCGCGGCCGCGGTTGAGGTGCGTCATCTTGTCGACGAAGCTCCGCAGCCCCCCGGTCTGGTCGAGGACGAAGGTGTTGATCACGATCCGCTCCTTGGTGCAGCGGGCGACCTCTCGGAGCGTGACGTCGAGGGTCTCGCGCACCGGCGGGTAGTTGAAGAAGATCTCGCCGTCCTCCATCACGTGCGCAGTGGGCTCGCCGTCGGTGACGACGATCACCTGCTTGGAGCCGGAGCGGTGCGCGAGCAGCCGCCGCGAGAGCGCGAGCGCGTGCTGCAGGTTCGTGCCGTAGGCGAAGTCCCAGCTCACCTCGGGGAGCTCCTCGGGGCGGATCTCGCGCGCCGTGGCGGAGAAGCCGATCAGGCCGAGGTAGTCCCGGGGGTAACGCGAGGCGATCAGCGCCTGCAGTGCCATCGCCACCTTCTTCGCGGCGAGGAAGTTGTCGCGCATCGGCATCGAGAGCGAGAGGTCGATGCAGAGCACCGTCGAGGAGGTGGTGACCTGCTCGGTGCGCTCGATCTCGAAGTCGTCGGGCGAGAGGCGCACCGGCAGCTCGACGGCGCGCGGCCCGCCAGCGGCCTCCGAGACCGAGCGGAGCATCGCGTTGCGGAGGGTCCTCCCCACCTCGAGCTGGAAGGGGTCGCCGAACTCGTAGGCCTTGGTCTCGACGTCGCGGTCGTGGCCGAGGCCCGGCGTCGGGCGGGCGTGGTCGCCGAAGCGGTCCTTGCGCAGGTTGGCGAAGAGCTCGGCGAGGGCGTTCTGCCCGAGACGTCGCAGCCCATTCGGCGTGAGGACGAGGCGGCCGTCGCGCCGGCCGACGAGGCCCGCGGCCTCGAGGCGCCGGGTCAGCTGGGCGAGGGCCTCGAGGCTCTTGGTCGCGTCCGGGCCGAGGAGGCGCCGGGCCTCGTCGAGGTCGGCCTCACCGAGGGCCCCTGGCTCGGTCGCGCCGGCGAGCAGCTCCTCCAGGCGGCCGAGCTCGGCGAGGTCCGAGAGGGCGTCGTTCGCGCCGAGGAAGGAGAGGGGGTCGCCCGGCGGCGCGCCGAGCGGCTGGTCCCAGGGGAGGTCGCGCAGCGCCTCGCGGAGGTTCTGGCCGAGGCGGTCCAGCTGCCAGGAGAGGTCCATGTCCCCCATCAGCTGCGCCGCGAGCTGGTCGAGCTGGGCCCGCTGGCCGGGCGTCATCGCGGCGATCATCGCCGAGGCGGCAGCCATGCGGCGGCCGAGGTTGGCGAGCAGCTCGTCGAGGCTCTGCGGATCGCCGGGGAAGAGGTCACCGAACTCGGACATGAACTCCGCGAAGCTCGGGTCGAGCTCCTCCCCCGCCTGGCGTTGCTCGACCATCCGGTTGAGCGCGTCGAGGCCGGCGCGCAGGTGCTCGCGGTCCTCGGGGGTGGAGCTCGCCATCTGGCCCGCGGCGGCGTCGAGCTGGCTCTGGGTGAATTGGCGACGGAGCTCGTCGAGGAGCTCCTCGAAGTGCTGGCGGGCCGCCTCGGAGGTGAAGTCGTACTGCATCAGCCCCTGCACCTGGCCGGAGAGGTCGGGGGGCAGCAGGTCGAGCTCGGTCTCGTGCGCCGCGAGCCGCTCCCGCTCGGCCCGCCCCTGTTCGGGAGTGGCCGCCTGCTCGGAGGCCTGGCGGCGCGCCGCCAGCTCGGCGCGCTCCTCGCCGAGCAGCTCGTTGAGGGCCGCGGCGACCTGCTCGGCGAGCTCGTTGCGGGAGGCGGCGAGCTCCTCGCGGCGGCGCTGCAGCCGCTCCATCAGCTCCCGCAGCCCCTCGACGTGCTCGCCGTCGCGGGTGTCGAAGCCCTCGCGCAGCAGCTGACGCAGCGCCGCCGCGAGGTCGCCGTGGTAGAGGAGGTCGTCGGCGAGCGAGGAGAGGATGTCATCGCCGTCGACGACGAACGGCTCCTGGGTGCCGTCGAAGCGCGAGTACCGCCAGGAGCGCCGCGACACGGTCACGTCAGCGCGCCCGGTAGCTGACCCGGCCGCCGACCACGTCCTTGTTCAGGCGGCGGGAGAGGTGCAGGCCGTCGAGGACGAGCTCGACGGCGCTCGCGAGCAGCTCCGGCGCCGCCTCAGCGCCGACGAGATCACCGGCGATCTCGCCGAGGGCCGGGAGGGAGGCGGCGAGCTCGACGTGCACTATCGCCGGGACGTCGGCGCCGACCTCGACGACGCGGCCGTCCTCGAAGGCCTCGACGATCTCGGCGCCGCGCTCGCTCGCGGCGTGCTCGCGGAAGGTCGCGAGGACCGCGGCGCGCAGCAGCTGCTCGACCACCTCGACGTCCTCGTCGGCCTCCACCACCTCGACCTCGATCTTGCCGATCGTCGAGGCGACGAGGGCCTCGAGGTCGCTCGGCCGCGGGACGGCGCGCTCCTCGCCGAGGCGCACCGCCCGGCGGAGCGCGGCGGCGACGAGCGTCTCGTAGTTGGCGATGCTCGTGCGCACCGAGACCCCCGAGCGCTGGTTGATGCGGGACGAGGCGCGCGCCCCCTGGGAGATGCGCGAGACGATCTCGGCCATGAAGGGTGGGACCTCGACGGTCACCCCCTCGACCTCGACGGCCGTCGCCTCCTGGGCGACGATGGCGTTCTCGATCTCGATCTCGGTCGGGTAGTGCGTGCGGATCTGCGCGCCGAAGCGGTCCTTCAGCGGCGTGATGATCCGGCCGCGGCTCGTGTAGTCCTCCGGGTTCGCCGAGGCGACGAGGAAGAGGTCGAGCGGCAGCCGCACGCGGTGGCCGCGGATCTGGATGTCCCGCTCCTCGAGGACGTTCAGCAGCCCCACCTGGATCCGCTCGGCGAGGTCGGGGAGCTCGTTGATCGCGAAGATGCCACGGTTGGTGCGCGGCACGAGGCCGTAGTGGATGGTGAGCTCGTCGGAGAGGTAGCGCCCCTCGGCGACCTTGATCGGGTCGACCTCGCCAATCAGGTCGGCGATCGAGGTGTCAGGGGTGGCGAGCTTCTCGCCGTAGCGGTCGCTGCGGTGCACCCAGGCGACGGGCGCCGCATCGCCGAGCGACTCGACGAGCTCGCGGGCGTAGCGCGAGACGGGGTGGTACGGGTTGTCGTTGATCTCGCTGCCGGCGAGGATCGGCATCCACTCATCGAGGAGCTCTACGAGCGAGCGGATGAGGCGCGACTTCGCCTGCCCCCGCTCACCGAGCAGGATCACGTCGTGCCCGGCGACGAGGGCGTTCTCCAGCTGCGGGAGGATCGTGTCGTCGAAGCCGAGGATCCCCTCGACGATCGGCCGGCCGCTCGCGATGCGGGTGAGGGCGTTGGAGCGCAGCTCCTCGCGGACGTTGCGGCTCACCCAGCCCGAGCGGCGGAGGTCGGCAACCGTCGTCGGGGCGTCGGCGGGCGAGGTCGGGATCGTCGTCATACCGCGGCGAGCCTAACGACGGGTCCCGTCACCTCGCGGTCGCATTCGCCCGTTCGGGCGAGCCGCGCGAGTATTTTCGCCGGTTCGAGCCACGAGCACTCGACGCCGCTGTGACGTGGGCGGCGGGCGGGCGGCTCGCATCGACCGAGGACGGAGGATCGAGTTGACCATCGCTGAGCCGACCCAGGCACCACGGCCCACCCCGGTCGTGATCGGGGGCACGCGGGGGGGACCACCGCTGTCGACGGTGCTGCGCAGGGACAACTGGCGGCTGCAGCCCTCCATCCAGGCCATCGGGCTGACGCTGTTCGGCATCTACGCCGTGTGGGCGGCCTTCAGGAACGGCAACTTCTACGCCGGCAACATCGCCCGGCTCGGGACGAACGCCCGCGACTACCTGTCGCCCTTCTACTCCCCCTGCCTCACCCACGGCTGCGAGACCGCGGGCTACGTCTGGGGGCCGCTCTTCGGCGGCTGGTGGCGGATCTCGCCGGCGATTCTCATCCTCGTCTTCCCGCTCGGCTTCCGGATGACCTGCTACTACTACCGGAAGACCTACTACCGGGCCTTCTGGTTCTCCCCGCCGGCCTGCGCCGTCGCCGACGCCGGCTCCAGCAAGCCCGGCGGCCTGCGCTCGAGGTACACCGGCGAGACCCGCTTCCCCCTCCTCGCCCAGAACCTCCACCGCTACATGTGGTACTTCGCGGTCGCCTTCGCCTCGATCCTCACCTGGGACGCGATCGCCGCTTTCCGCTCCCCGCAGGGCCTCGGCATCGGGGTCGGCACGGCGATCCTCATCCTCAACGCGATCTTCATCTGGGCCTACACCCTCGGCTGTCACTCCTGCCGTCACCTCTGCGGCGGCGGCCTCAAATCCTTCGCCAAGGCCAAGGGGCGCTACTGGTTCTGGAAGAACATCGCCTCCGAGCTGAACGCCCGCCACCAGCTGTGGGCCTGGGTCTCGCTCGTGTGGATCGCCTTCGCCGACTTCTACGTCTGGCTGGTGGCCGCCGGCCACATCACCGACCCGTTCGTCCACTTCTGAGGACCCTGCCATGGCTGAGTACGAGACCCACACCATCGATGTCCTGATCATCGGCGCCGGTGGCGCCGGTCTGCGCGCCGCGGTGGAGGCGAGCGCGGCGGGCTGTCGCACGGCCGTCGTCTGCAAGTCGCTCCTCGGCAAGGCGCACACGGTGATGGCCGAGGGCGGCGTCGCCGCCGCGCTCGGCAACGTCTGGCCGGAGGACAACTGGGAGGTCCACTTCCGCGACACGATGCGCGGCGGCAAGATGCTGAACAACTGGCGGATGGCGCAGATCCACGCGCAGGAGGCACCCGACCGGGTCCTCGAGCTCGAGGAGTGGGGGGCGCTGTTCGACCGCACCCCCGACGGCCGCATCCTGCAGCGCGACTTCGGCGGTCACCGCTACGCGCGCCTCGCGCACGTCGGCGACCGCACCGGCCTCGAGCTCCTGCGCACGGTGCAGCACCGCGCCGTCGCGAAGGGCATCGAGGTCTTCATGGAGTGCAAGATCATCCGCCTCCTGAAGAACGCCGACGGCGCGATCAGCGGTGCCGTCGGGCTGTGGCGCGAGACCGGGAAGTTCGTCGTCTTCAATGCGAAGGCGATCGTGCTCGCGGCGGGCGGCGTCGGCAAGATCTGGAAGTTCACCTCCAACTCGTGGGAGTCGACGGCCGACGGCCACGCGCTCGCCCTCTGGGCGGGGGCGGACCTCATCGACATGGAGTGCGTGCAGTTCCACCCGACCGGGATGATCTGGCCCCCCTCGGCGCGCGGACTGCTCGTCACCGAGGGCGTGCGCGGTGATGGCGGCGTGCTGAAGAACATCGACGACGAGCGCTTCATGTTCCGCTACATCACGGACTACTTCAAGGCCGAGACCTCGGACTCCATCGAGGAGGCCGACCAGTGGTACGACAACAAGCGGGACTTCCGCCGCCCACCGGAGCTCCTCCCCCGCGATGAGGTCGCTCGCGCCATCAACTCCGAGGTGAAGGCGGGGCGGGGCAGCCCGCACGGCGGCATCTACCTCGACATCGCCTCGCGGCGCACCCCCGAGTACATCCAGCGCCGGCTGCCCTCGATGTACCACCAGTTCAAGGAGCTCGCCGACGTGGACATCACCACCGACGCGATGGAGATCGGGCCGACGCTGCACTACATCATGGGCGGCGTGAAGGTCGAGGCCGACACCGCGCAGACGACGGTGCCCGGCCTGTTCGCCGCCGGCGAGGTCGCCGGCGGGATGCACGGCGCCAACCGCCTCGGTGGCAACTCGCTCTCGGACCTGCTCGTCTTCGGCCGGCGCGCCGGCCTGTACGCCGCGGAGCACGCGAAGTCGGTCTCCGGTGACGCCGTCGCCTCCGAGGCCGAGGTGGACGAGATCTGCCGCAACGCGCTCAGCTACTTCGAGCACGAGTCCGAGCAGAACCCCTACTCGCTCCACCACGAGCTGCAGGACACGATGCAGGACCTCGTCGGAATCATCCGCACCGAGTCCGAGCTCGTCGCGGCACGCGAAAAGCTCGGCGAGTACGACGAGAAGCTGCCGGGCATCGGCGTCGACGGCCACCGCCAGTTCAACCCCGGCTGGCACCTCGCCCTCGACCTCGAGTCGATGCTTTCGATCGCCCGCTGCACGACGCTCTCCGCGATCGAGCGAACCGAGAGCCGCGGCGGCCACACCCGCGAGGACTTCCCCCTCCCCGACGAGCACCTCGGCACGGTGAACATGACGACCTCGTTCCGCGACGGCACCGTCACCCTTCGCCGGGAGCCGATCGCCCCCATGCCCGACGAGCTCAAGCACCTCTTCGAGGAGGCCCACTGATGACCACCGAGGCCGCGGCACCGCCCGCGAGTATCACCATGCGCATCTGGCACGGTGACGCGGAGGGCGGCGAGTTCAAGGACCACGTCCTCCCGGCGCTGGAGGGCGAGGTCGTCCTCGACGTCATCCACCGCGTGCAGGCCGAGCAGGCACCGGACCTCGCCGTGCGCTGGAACTGCAAGGCCGGCAAGTGCGGCTCCTGCTCGGCCGAGATCAACGGCCAGCCCCGCCTCATGTGCATGACCCGGATGAGCACGCTGCCGGTCGCCAAGCCGATCACGGTCTCGCCGCTGCGCGGCTTCCCGGTGATGAAGGACCTCGTCACCGACGTCTCCTTCAACTACGCAGTGGCGCGGCGCATCCCCCCCTTCCAGCCCGGCCCGCGCGAGGCCGACGGCACCTACCGGATGGCGCAGATCGACGTCGACCGCGGCCAGGAGTTCCGCAAGTGCATCGAGTGCTTCCTCTGCCAGAACGTCTGCCACGTGATCCGTGACCACGAGGAGAACAAGGCGAACTTCGCCGGGCCGCGTTTCTTCGCCCGCCTCGCCGAGCTCGAGATGCACCCCCTCGACACGATCGACCGCCGGCTGATGGTCTCGGAGGACTTCGGCATCGGCCTCTGCAACATCACCAAGTGCTGCACCGAGGTCTGCCCCGAGCACATCCACATCACCGACAACGCGATCATCCCGCTGAAGGAGCGGGTCGTCGACGCGAAGTACGACCCCGTCGCGTGGCTCGGCCGCAAGCTGCGAAAGCGCCCCGAGCCGATGCCCGCCGCGACGGCGGCGGCGTTCGCCTCCGAGCAGGCCTCCGGCGAGGTGATCGACCGGGCCGCGGCGGCGCCCGGCGGCAGTTGAGCGAGCCGCTCAGCGAGGCCTGGCGGAGCGAGCTCGCGGAGCGGCTCGCCGGCCAGCGCGTCGGCGAGGCCGGCACGCCCGCACTCCGCCTCGGGCTGCGCGTCACCGACGAGGACGGCGGGACGCTGCTCCGCTTCACCGTCGTCCTCGGCGCCGGCGCGCCCGGGGCGCTCGTCGAGGGCGAGGAGGGACGACCCGAGGTGGTGCTGGTCGAGTCCGCCGAGACCGCCCGCCGCCTCGCCGGGGGGGCACCGATCGCCGAGGAGCTCTCCGCGGGGTCGGTGAAGATCGAAGGCGACGTGCAGCGCCTCGTCGCCGCCGACAAGGAGCTCGCCGCCCTCGCCGCCGCCCTCGCCGGGGGCTGAGACACCAGCGGGCCGCCGGGCGTAGCCTCGCGGCCATGTGCCGGAACATCACCACCCTGCGTGGCCTCGAGCCGAGCGCGACCCCACAAGAGATCGAAGCCGCGGCGCGCCAGTACTGCCGCAAGGTGAGCGGGGTCCAGTCGACCTCCAAGGCGAGCGAGGAGGCCTTCGAGGTCGCCGTCGCCGCGGTCACCCGGGCGACGGCGCTGCTGCTCGAAGCGCTGCCGCCCCGTCAGCGGCCCCCGAGCACGGTGCCGCCGCTCCGGCGGCGAGCGGTCGCCGCGAGCTGACCGCTCCGGCCGGCGCGCACTGGCGCGCGGGGTCACAATTGCCACGGTGCGCGCCTTTCTCCCCGTCGTCGCCGCGGCGCTGGTCGCGATCGGGGCGGGTGTCGGCGCGAACGAGCTCCTCGCCCCGCCGAGTGGCGGCCCCGCCGCCGCGCCGATGCGCTGCTCGGGGCCGGGCGGCGCGGCGAAGGTCGAGGATTCCGCAGCGTTCGGCTTCGTCAGCGGACGGGTCCGCGCCAGCGTCGGGAACGCCGGCTGGAAGGCGGGGCTCTCGGCGTCGGCTCCCGCGCGGACACTGCAGGCGCCGCGCGCGACCTTCACCGTGTCGGACGCCGACGGACACTCCGTCCGCCTCACCCTCCTCCCCGACGGCCGATTCGGCGCCACCTACGGCGAGGAGCTCACCACATTGCACGCCCCCGGCACGAGCGGCGTCGTCTGCATCGGCGCGCTCGCGGGGAGCGCGGGCCCCGTCGCCCTCGCCGGCTGGTGGTCCGGCGGGGCGCACTGCTGCGAGGAGGCCACGGTCGTCTTCCGCGGCGCGAAGGGGCGACTCGCGAGCTCGGTGGTGAGCTTCGGGAACCCGGGCTTCCGCCTGGAGTGGGTGGGGGGCGCCCTCTACCTCGTCGGCGGCGACGACCGCTTCTCCTACTTCGAAGCCGATTTCGCCGACAGCATCTGGCCGGTCACGGTGCAGGCGCTGGTCGACGGCAGGCTCGTCGACCGCTCGCGGGGAGCGCCGGCGGTGCTGCGGGCCGACGCCGACAAGCTGTGGAGCTACTACCTGCTCGCGACGGACGAGAAGCACAACCTCGGGCGCCGCACCGCGCTCGACGCCTGGCTCGCCGACGAGTGCCGCCTCGGAAGTGGCCGCACGGCGTGGCAGCGCTACCTCGCCCTCTACCGGGAGGGCGCCTTCACCGACGCGACGTGGCCTTACAGCCCCTTCCGGAGCGTCGCCGCCTTCGGCGGCACCGCGCCCGGGCTGCGCGAAACGCTCGAGGGCTGGGGCTACTGCGGCGCCGCGCAGCTGGCGGGCGGCTAGCTGACCTCAGACGGTCGCCGGGGCGGGGGTGCGCGCCGAGATCCAGTCGAGGACCTCGGCGACGGGGAGGACGTCCGCGAACTTCTGGTGCAGGTCGAAGAGGTTGATGGCGTGCGTCGCCTCGTGGCGGTCAAAGACGCACTCCTCGGCGACGACCACGTTCAGCTGGTACTGGGCGGCGTCGACGACCGAGGCCCGCACGCAGCCGCTCGTCGACTCGCCGACGACGATCAGGGTGTCGATACGGTTGGCGATCAGGTGGCCGAGCAGCGGGGTCTGGGAGAAGGCGCTCGAGGTGACCTTCTTCACCACCCACTCGCCGGGCGCGGGCGCGAGCTCGGGGATGATCGCGTAACGGACCTCGGCCGAGTCGTTCGGCCCCTCGGCGGCGCGCACGTGCTGGCCGGCGAGGCCCTCGACGTCGGTCGCCCCCGCCGAGTAGACGACGAGCACCCCCGCGGCGCGCGCCGCCGCGAGCAGGCGCTGCGTCGGCGCGATCGACTCCCAGGCGACGAGGCCGCAGGCCCCCGGCCACTCCTCGATCGCCTCCAGGATCGGCAGCGGCCGGTCGCCGTAGACGGCGCGGTAGTTGTCGATCAACAGCAGGCAGACCCGCTCGGCGCGCTCGAGGACGTGCCGGTCGCGGCGCGGGCGGAGGGCGATCGCCTGCTTGTCCTGCTCGGTGAGGAACGCTTCCCAGACTCGCGGCACGGCCGCTCCTTTCAGGTGCCGGCGGGAGGAGGGGCTAACGCCCCTTCCAGGCCGCCGGACGCTTCTCGAGGAAGGCGTTGACACCCTCCTTGAAGTCCTCGGAGAGGTAGGCGGCGAGGACGAGGTCCTTGCCGTCGCCGGGGTCGACGGCGTCGCGGATCCGCTTCATCGCCGTCTTGGAGACCCGCAGCGTGATCGGCGCGTAGCCGGCGATGCGCGCGGCGAGCTCGGTGGCGCGCGGCAAGAGCTCCTCCTCGGTGGCGACGAGCTCGTGCAGCCAGCCGATGGCGAGCGACTCCTCGGCGCCGACGAGGCGCGCCGTGAAGAGGATCTCCTTGAGGCGCGACATGCCGAGCAGGTTCATCATGCGCGCGTAGTTGTCGGGGGAGAGGCAGTTGCCGAGGGTGCGGGCGATCGGCACCCCGAAGCGCTGCGAGGGCGCGCCGATGCGCAGGTCGCAGGAGGCGGCGATCGCGGCTCCCCCGCCGGTGCAGGCGCCGCGCAGCGCGGCGATCGTCGGCAGCGGGCAGTCCTCGACGGCGTTCAGCACCGCCGACATCTTGTGCTCGTAGCCGAGGACGTCCTCCTCGGTGTGGAAGTTGAGGAACTGCGAGATGTCGGTCCCCGAGGCGAAGGCCTGGTCGCCGGCGCCGGTGAGGATGATCACCTTCGCGCCCGCCTCCTCGGCGCCCCCCGCGCAGAGCGTCGCGAGGCGCTCGTACATCTCGAAGGTGAGGGCATTGCGGGCCTCGGGGCGGTTGAAGGTCAGGTAGCCGACGCCCTCGCGCACCTCGAAGAGGAGGTCCTCCTCGGCGCTCACGGGAGGGCGACGACCTTCTCGGCGAGCAGCCGGTCGATCTCGGCCGGCGCGAGGCCGAGCTCGCCGAGGACCTCGGCGGTGTGCTCGCCGAGGCGCGGCCCGGAGCGCTCCATCACCGTCTTGGTCTCGGAGAAGTGCAGCGGCGAGACCATCTGGCGGGTCGGCCCGAGGGTCGCGTGCGGGGCGTCCTGGAAGAACTCGCGGAACTCGAGGTGCTCGTCGTTGAAGACCTCGGGGAAGCTCTTGATCGGCCCGCTCGGGACCCCCGCCTCGGTGAGCAGCGGCACCCAGTGGCTGCGCGGCTTGGTCGTCGTCACCTTCTCGAGCTCCTCGATGAGCGCCGGGCGGTTGGCGAAGCGGTGCGGGTTGTCGATGAAGCGCTCGTCCTCGACGAGCTCGGGACGGCCGAGCACCCGGCACAGCGCGGCGAAGGTCGGCGCCGAGGGCGCCCCGATGCAGAACTCGCCGTCCGAGGCGCGGATCGCCTGGTAGGGGGTGGAGGCCTGGTGCGCGGTGCCGAGGCGGCCGTGCACCTTGCCGGTGGCGAAGTACTCCCCTGCCTCCCAGATCGCGAGCGAGACGCCCGACTCGAGCAGACTGACGTCGATGAACTGGCCGCGCCCTGTCGCGTTGCGGACGTGCAGCGCGGTCACTGCGGCGAGCGCGGCGTAGAGGGCGCAGGTGAGGTCGGTAATCGGCACGCCGACCTTCACCGGCGGGCCGTCGGCCTCGCCGGTGATGCTCATGATCCCCGACATCCCCTGCACGATGATGTCGAGTCCGGACATCTGCGAGTAGGGGCCGTCCTGCCCCCAACCGGAGGCGGCGACGTAGATGAGCTCGGGGTGCTCGGCCGAGAGCGTCTCGTAGGTGAGGCCGAGGCCGGCCATCGAGCCGGGCGAGAGGTTCTCCACGATGATGTCGGCGGCGGCCGCGAGCTTGAGGAAGAGCTCCCGGCCCTCGGGGGCCTTTAGGTCCAGGGCGAGCGAGCGCTTGTTGCGGTTGATGCGGATGAACGGCGAGGACTCGCCGTCGAGGAAGGGCCCGGTCGAGCGCACGAGGTCGCCCGAACCGGGGCGCTCGATCTTCACGACGTCTGCGCCGAGGTCGGCGAGCTGCATCGTGGCGTAGGGTGCGGCGAGGAAGTTCCCGACCTCGACGACGCGGATGCCCTCAAGCGGTGCGGTCATCGCCCCTCCTTCTCAAATGAGTGGCGACCACCGCGCGGCGGCCGCCGGCCGGTGCTCAGCCGAGCAGTTCCTCGACGTCGGCGCGCTCGGCCAGCAGCTCCTCGGTCGTGATGCGGATGCGCTCGGTCGCGAAGTCGTCGTGGCTGAGGCCCTCGACGATCTCCACGCCCTTCCCGTCCGAGCGGACCGGGAAACCGAACTGCAGCCCCTCGGGGATGCCGTACTCGCCGTGCGAGACGACGGCGAGCGAGCTCCAGTCGCCCTCGGCAGTGGGGAAGACAACCGAGCGCAGCGAGTCGACGGCGGCGTTCGCCGCCGAGGCCGCCGAGGAGAGGCCGCGCGCCTCGATGATCGCCGCCCCCCGCTTTTGCACCGTCTCGATGAACTCGCCGGTGAGCCACGCCTCGTCGCCGATCACCTCGCGGGCGGGCTTGCCGCCGATCTTCGCGTTGGTGAAGTCGGGGAACTGCGTCGCCGAGTGGTTGCCGAAGATCGCGAGGTTGGTGACCTCCGCGACCGGCACGCCGGCTCGCTTCGCGAGCTGGGTCTTGGCCCGGTTCTCGTCGAGGCGGGTCATCGCGAACCAGCGCTCCTCGGGGACCTCCGGGGCGTTGCTGCGGGCGATCAGGCAGTTGGTGTTGCAGGGGTTGCCGACGACGAGGACGCGCACGTCGTCGGCGGCGTTGGCGGCGATGGCTCGGCCCTGCGGCTTGAAGATGCCGCCATTCACGCCGAGCAGGTCCTTGCGCTCCATCCCGGCCTTGCGCGGGATCGAGCCGACGAGCAGCGCGTAGTTCGTCCCCGAGAAGGCGGTCGCGAGGTCCGTCGTCGGCTCGATGTCGCTGAGCAGCGGGAAGGCGCAGTCGTCGAGCTCCATGATCACGCCCTCGAGCGCCTTCATCGCCGGCTCGATCTCCAACAACCGGAGCACGATGGGCTGGTCGGGGCCGAGCAGCTGCCCGGAGGCGATGCGGAACAGGAGCGAGTAGCCGATCTGACCGGCAGCGCCGGTGACGGTTACCTGGGCGGGGCTCTTGGTGTTCGTCACAGGGGAGCAGGCTACCGGCTCGCCCGCCGGCCAGTCAGATCGACGCGGCCCCGGCGGGCGCCACGCCGCTCAGCGCCCCGTCCCCGGCAGGCCGAGGTTGGCGCATACCTCGAGGGTCGCCGCGGCCTCGTTCATCGTGTAGAAGTGCAGCCCCGGCACCCCCTCACCGAGGAGCTTCCCGCAGAGCTCGGTCGCCACCTCGACGCCGATCTTGCGGACCTCGTCCGGTCGGTCGGCGGCCGCCGCGATCTGCTCGGCGAGGTGTGCCGGGATGGCGCAGCCCGAGAGCTCGGCCATGCGCGAGAGGGTGCGGACGTTGGTGATCGGCATCACACCCGGTAGCACGGGCTTGTCAACGCCGAGCGCCGAGAGCTCCGAGACGAGGCCGAGGTAGTCGCCGAGCTCGAAGAAGAACTGCGTGATCGCGAGGTCGGCGACGGCGAGCTTCGCGGCGAGGTGGCGACGGTCGCTCGCGAGGTCCGGCGAGTCGGGGTGGCCCTCGGGGTGGGCGGCGACGGCGACGCAGAAGTCGCCCGTCTCCTTGGCGAGCTCGACGAGCTCGACGGCGTGTGCGAGCTCGCCCTCGGCGAGCGTGCCGGTCGCGTCGAGCGGGGGGTCGCCGCGCAGCGCGAGCACGTTCTCGACGCCCGCCGCGGCGTAGGTGCCGAGCGCCGCGGCGAGCTCGGCGCGGGTGTGCGCGGCGCAGGTGAGGTGCGCCATCGGGACGAGCCTCCCCGAGCGCTGCAGGTCGAGGACGAGCTCGTGGGTGCGGGCGCGCGTCGAGCCGGCGGCGCCGTAGGTGATCGAGGCGAAGGTGGGCTGCAGCACCGCGAGCCCCTCGAGGGCCGCCGCGAGGCGCGCCGCCGCCGTCTCGGTGCGCGGCGGCCAGAGCTCGAACGAGAGCGAGAAGCCCCGCCCGACGAGCGCGTCGATGCGGGCCATCGCCCAAGTCTGTCACCGGCGGCCCCGCCCCGGGCCGACCGTGGAGCCGCTCGCGGCTAGCCCGCGTCGGCGACCGTGGTGGCGACGGTGGCGGGGGCTGCCGGCGGCAGCGCCGGGGCGGCGATCTTCAGGTGGCTGGCGAGGATCACCCCGGCGGCGAACAGCAACCAGCCGGCGTCGATGATCGTCCGCAGCGCGGGGATCCTCCCCCGCCCCTGGAAGACGCCGGGGGCGACGAGCTGGAAGAGGGCGTAGAGGCCGACGACGAGGGCGATCAGCGCGACGAAGAGGCTCACGAAGCAGACCGCCGCACCGTAGCCCTTGGCGACGCGCACCGCCGGGGCCGCCGCCGCCTCCTCCTCCCCGACGAGGCGCCGGCCACGCCCCTCGTGGACCGCGAGCGCGCCCAGGCTGAGCAGCAGGATCAGCCCGCCCAGGACGACGCCGCGCGCCACGGCGTCGCCGACGGGGTGGCGCGCGCCGAGGGAGAGGGCCGTCGACTTCCCGATCAGCTGCACGAGCGAGGAGACCACCGCCGCCGAGCCGAGGAGCGCCGACCAGACGAGGATGAAGGAGGCACCGAAGAGGTAGGTGGCGTAGGGGCGCCGGCCGCTCGGGTCGGGGTCGGCACGGTTGGCGATGACGATCACCACGAAGGCGCCGACGATGCCGAGCAGCGCCACGAGGAGGAGCGCACCGACGGCGAGGCCGATGAACGAGGTGGGGGTGACGAGGCCGAGCGGACTCATGGTGCTCCAATCGGTTGCACAGGGCGCGCCGAGTGCGACCGCGACCCCCGCGCCGACCGCGGCAGGGCGCGGCCGCCCCCATTGTCGGTGGCCGAGATTGCGGCGCGATTTCAGATGGGTGGCAATGTGCACCAACTTCACGGCGCAGAGGCCGCTCCCGAGGTGCTATCCCGCCCGGCGCCTCGCAGCGCGCAGCGCGTTCCGCAGGAGCATCGCCCGCGTCATCGGCCCGACCCCGCCGATCCGGGGGGTGAGGTAGCCCGCCACCTCGGCGACGGACTCGTCCACGTCGGAGAGGATGCGGCGCCCCTCCCAGGAGACCCCGGCGCCGACGACGGCGGCCCCGGGGCGCACCATCTCGGGCCGCACGAGGCCCGCCGACCCCGCGGCGGCGACGATCACGTCGGCGTCGAGGGTGTAGCGGGCGAGGTCGGGGACGCCGGTGTGCACAACGGTCACCGCCGCGTTGCAGTGCGGGCGGCGCAGCGCGAGCAGCAGCGCGAGCGGCCGGCCGATGGTGAGGCCGCGGCCGATGACGACGACGTGGCGCCCTTCGACGGGGACGTCGTTCGCCGCCAGCAGCTCGACGATGCCCTGCGGCGTGCACGGCAGCGGCCCCGGCGCGCCCATCACGAGGCGGCCGAGGTTCACCGGGTGGAGGCCGTCGACGTCCTTGTCGGGGTCGACGGCGAGCAGCACCTTCTCCTCGTCGAGGTGCTTGGGGAGGGGGAGCTGCACGAGGTAGGCGTCGACGGCGGGATCGGCGTTGAAGGCTGCGATGACCGCGAGCAGGCGCTCCTCACTCACGTCCGCGGGGAGGTGCTCGTGCACCGAGGCGATGCCCACCTCGGCACAGTCCTCGTGCTTCATCTGCACGTAGCGCGCCGAGGGCACGTCGTCACCGACGAGGATCGTGCCGAGGCCGGGCACCACCCCCTGTTCGGCGAGGAGCGCTGTCTCGGTGGCCACCTCGGCACGCACCTGCTTCGCGAGGGCCTCGCCGTCGAGCAGCCGCGCGGTCACGGTGTCGGCGCCGCGCTCGGGGCTGCGGCGACCCGGTGGTGGGGGGCGGGGTGATGGGGAGACGAGTAGAGGAAGAAGGTGACTCCTTGGTAGCGGCGGACGATGTGCGCAGCGTATTCGCGGGCCACCTCGTGCTGCAGCTTCCCGAAGGTGCTGCGCAGCACCCGCGCCGCGGGCGTCCCGTGCGGGTTGCCGTCGTGCTGTTCGATGAGGAAGAGCCTCCCGCAACGCTCCGGTAGCGCGGCCCGCGCGGCGCGGTCGAGGGTCACATAGCGCTCGACGATCACCGGGTCGCTCCCCATCGGGCGCGCCGGGAGCAGCGACACGAAGCGGGGTGCCTCTCCCATCCCGGGAGGGGGATGGGAGAGGTAGTAGTTGAAATCGACGAAGCCGTCGTTCGCGTAGAAGGCGATGCAGTCGCCGGGCGCGGCGAGCGAGACGACGCCGACCACGGTCGCCTGCTCGTCGTCGATGTCGACGCCGTAGGTGGGGGTGAGCTGCCCGACGCGCAGCGCCGCGAGCGCCACCACCGCGAGCAGCCCGAGCGCCGCCGGGCGCAGGCGCGCGAGGGGGAGGGCGAGGGCGACGGCCGCGGCGGGGAGGCAGGGCGAGAGGTAGCGGTCCGTGAAGACGGGTTGGCCAAGGCGCGAGACGACGTAGGAGACGAGCGGCAGCAGCGCCGTACCGAGGACGGCGAAGACCGCCGCGAAGAGCGCCTCGGGGTGGCGGCGCGGCGTCCGCAGGGCGAGCAGGAGGCCGAGGGCCATGAGCGCCGCGGCGCAGAACACGAGCGCGAGCGAGAGGTCCCCCCAGCGAGCGCCGTAGCGCGCGCCGGCGAGGTAGTCGAGCACCGAGCGCACCGTGTTGGCCGTCGGCCGCGGCAGCCAGAAGAGCTGCCCGTCCCCGCGGTGCGCGGCGATGAGCACGAGGGGGAAGCCCCCCGCCGCGACGAGCACCGCGGCGGCGGCGAGGCGGCGGCGCGCCGCGGGGGCAGCGCCGGGGAGGCAGAGGGTCGCCAGCCCGGCGACGACGACGAGGGCGCCGAGGAGGAGCGTCCAGCAGAGTGCGAGCGCGGCGAGCGCCCACAACAGGCAGTCCCGTCGACGCCCGCTGCGGCGGGCGACGACGAAACAGAGCCCCGTGAGCGCGGCGAGGGCACTGCCGAGGGTGTAACCCCGCGCCATCTGCCCCCAGTAGACGAGTGGCAGGCTGAGGCCGATGAGGAGTGCGGCGTAGAGCCCGGCGCGGCGGCCTGCGAGCTCGCGCCCGAGGAGGAAGGTGAGGAGCACCGTCGCCACCGCGGCGAGCGCCGAGGGCAGCCGGAGGACCACCTCCCCGCTCCCGAACAGCGACGTCCAGCCGTGCAGCAGCAGGTAGTAGAGGGCGAGGTTGCCGCCGTCGTGACCCACCGCCCACAGCAGGTGGAGGCCGTGCTGGGTGGCGATCGCGTAGGTCGCCCCCTCGTCGAGCCAGATGCTGCGGGCGCCGAGGTGGTAGAGGCAGAGGCCGAAGGTGGCGGCGGCGATCGCCACCAGCGCCCCGAACGTCGGGGTGGGGTGCCAGCGCGGCGCCCCCTCGCTTACCTCGACTCTTTCCTCGAGGGTCTCAGTGGCGGAAATGCCGCTCCCCCGTCATCACCATCGCGATGCCACGCTCGTTGGCCGCGGCGATGATGTCGTCGTCGCGCAGCGACCCGCCGGGCTGGATCACCACGGTGGCGCCGGCGTCGACGACGGCGTCGAGGCCGTCCCGGAAGGGGAAGAAGGCGTCGCTCGCCGCCACGCCCCCCTCGGCGCGGCCGTCCGCCTTGGTCGCCGCGAGGCCGGCGGCGTCGACGCGGTTCTGCTGGCCGCAGCCCACCCCGACCACCTGGTTGTCCTTCACGAGGACGATGGCGTTGGAGGAGGTGCGCCCGCAGACGAGCCAGGCGAGCTCGAGGTCGGACCACTGCTGCTCGTCGGGCTGGCGCTCGGTGACCACCTTCCAGCTCTCGCGGCGGGCGAGGAAGCGGTCCTGTTCCTGGACGAGGAAGCCGCCCGAGATCTGGCGGAGGCCCAGGTACTCGGCGCTCGGGAGGGGAGCGCCGAGGGGGCGCATGTTCTTGCGCTTGGCGTTGAAGAGCTCGATCGCCTCTTCGCTCATCCCCGGCGCGAGCAGCACGTCGGCGAGGGCGTTCTTCACGATCGCCTCCGCGAGCGGGAGGTCGATCGGCTCGGAGAGGGCGACGATGCCCCCGAAGGCCGAGATCGGGTCCGAGGCGAAGGCGCGCTGGTAGGCCTCGGTGATGTCGCCGTCGATCGCCGCGCCGCAGGGGTTCGCGTGCTTCACGATCACCGCCGCCGCGCCCCGCCCGAGCGCCTTCAGCTCGTGGCAGAGGCGCCACGCCGCCTCACCGTCGAAGAGATTGAGGTAGGAGAGCTCGCGCCCGCCGTGCTGCACGACGCCTTCCCAGAAGCCGGCCGGCGCGCCGAGGGTCCGGTAGCGGGCGCCGTGCTGGTGGGGGTTCTCGCCGTAGCGGAGCTCGCCGACGCGCTCGAGGGCGAGGTGCAGGGTCGGGGGGAGGGCGTCCTCGGCGTCGGAGTTGGCGTCGAACCAGGAGACGATCGCCGCGTCGTAGGCGGCGGTGTGCGCGAAGGCGGCGCGCGCCAGACGGCGGCGCGTCGCAGCCGAGACGGCGCCCGCCGAGGACAGCTCGTCGAGGACGACGTCGTAGTCGGCGGGGTCGACGACCACCGCGACGTGGTCGTGGTTCTTCGCCGCGGCACGCACCATCGTCGGGCCGCCGACGTCGATCATCTCGATCGAGGGCTCGCGCCCGAAGGGGTAGAGGTTGCAGACGACGAGGTCGATCGGCTCGATCTCCTGGCGGGCGAGGTCGGCGAGGTGCTCGGCCTTGGAGCGGTCGGCGAGGATGCCGCCGTGGATCTTCGGGTGCAGGGTCTTCACCCGGCCGCCGAGCATCTCCGGCGCGCCGGTGACCGAGGCAACCTCGGCGTGCGCGATGCCCTCGGCGGCGAGCGCCGCGGAGGTCCCCCCCGACGAGACGAGCTCCACGCCGAGCCCGGCGAGGCCGCGCGCGAGGGGGATCAGTCCCTCCTTGTCGTAGACCGAGATCAGGGCCCTCAAGACAGCTCCTCTCCGTTGTCGAGTCTCGCCAGCACCGCCCGCACCGCCTCGGGATAGAGGCGCCGCTCCACCTGCTTGATCCGTTCGTGCAGCGACTCCTCGGTGTCACCCGCGAGCACGGGCACCGCCTCCTGGGCGAGGATCAGCCCCTCGTCGACCGCCTCGGTCGCGAGGTGCACCGTGCAGCCGGTGACCTTCACCCCCATCGCGAGCGCCTCGCTGACGGCATGCCAGCCCTTGAAGGCCGGGAGCAGCGCGGGGTGGGTGTTCATCACCCGCGCCGGGAAGCGGCGGTGCACCGCCGCCGAGAGCACCGTCCCGTAGCCCGCCATCACCACGAGCTCGACGGCGTGGGCCTCGAGCACCCCGACGACCGCGGCGGTGTAGCCCTCCCGGTCGAAGGACTTGCTGAAGTCGCTGCGCAGCACGACCTCGCACGTGACGCCGGCGTCCGCCGCCACCTTCTCCGCAGGGCAGTGGCGGTCGACCACGACCACCGCGATCGGCAGCTCGGCGCCGAGCAGGGCGCTGAGGATCGTGCCGCTCCCCGAGGCGAGCACTCCGATCCGCATTGGCCGAAACTACTCGGCTGCTCCCGCCGCCGGGGTCGCCTCAGGCGAGGCCCCGCACGACCTCGACCATCAGCTCGCCGGCGCGCGTCGGGTTCTCGGCGACGCGCACCCCCGCGGCCTCGAGCGCCGCGATCTTCGCCGAGGCGGTGCCCTGCGAGCCGGAGACGATTGCCCCGGCGTGGCCCATCTTGCGCCCCGCCGGCGCGGTGACTCCCGCGATGTAGGCGACCACCGGCTTGTCCATCGACTCGGCGATGAACTGCGCGGCCCGCTCCTCCCCGTCGCCACCGATCTCGCCGATCATCATCACCGCGCGGGTCTCGGGGTCCCCCTGGAAGGCGGCGAGGACGTCGATGAAGGTCGTGCCCGGCACCGGGTCGCCGCCGATCCCGACGCAGGTCGTCTGACCGACACCCTGCTGGGAGAGCTCGTGGAGAGCCTGGTAGGTGAGGGTCCCCGAGCGCGAGACGATGCCCACCGGGCCGCCGGGGAGGGCGATCTCACCGGCGGTGATGCCGATGTTGCACTTGCCGGGCGAGATCACCCCGGGGCAGTTCGGCCCGAGGAGGCGGACCTCGGGGAAGTCGCGAACGAGGCGGTTGTAGACGACGGCCTCGTCCTTCGCGGGGATGTGCTCGGTGATGCAGACGATGAAGCGCACCCCCGCCTCGGCTGCCTCGAGGATCGCCGGCCCCGCGCCGCGGGGCGGCACGACGACGAAGCTCGCGTCGGCGCCGGTCGCGGCGACCGCCTCGGCGACGGTGTCGTAGACCGGGATGCCCTCGACGGACTCCCCGCCCTTGCCGGGGGTGACCCCGGCGACGACCTGGGTCCCGTAGGCCTTGTTGCGCAGGCCGTGGAAGCGGCCCTGGCTCCCGGTGAGGCCCTGCACGACGACCTTGGTGTGCTCGTCGACGAAGATGCTCATCAGTTGCCTCCAGCGACGTTGACGGCATGGCGGGCGGCGTCGAGCATCGTGGGCTCGACGATGATCATCTCGGAGAGGTGCGGGGCGAGGATCTCGCGCGCCAGCTCGGCGTTGGTGCCGTCGAGGCGCATCACGATCGGCGAGTTCAGCTTCACCCTGCCGAGAGCGGTGAGGATGCCGTTCGCCACGTCGTCGGTGCGGACGATGCCGCCGAAGATGTTGATGAGGATCGCCGCCACCTTCGGGTCGGCGTTGATCACCTCGAGGGCGTCGGCCATCACGTCCGCGTTCGCGCCGCCGCCGATGTCGAGGAAGTTGGCCGCGGAGCCGCCGACCTGGTTCACGACGTCGAGGGTCGACATCGCGAGGCCGGCGCCGTTGGCGATGATCCCGACGGTGCCGTCGAGGCCGATGTAGTTCAGCCCCTTCTCGCGCGCCGCGCGCTCGCGCTCGTCGACCTCCTGGAAGGCGGCGAACTCCTCCCATTCGGGGTGGCGGAAGGCGGCGTCCTCGTCGAGGGAGACCTTGGCGTCGAGGGCGTGGATCTTGCCCTCGGGGGTGAGGATCAGCGGGTTGATCTCGACGAGGTCGGCGTCGCCCTCGATGTAGCAGCGGTAGAGCTGCACGAGCACCTTCGCCATCGGCTGCTGGGCCTCCTCGTCGATCCCCGCCGCCCGCACGACGGCGAGCGCCTGCTCGACGGAGATGCCGTCGAGGGGGTTCACGTGCAGGCGCTCGATCGCCTCCGGCGACTCGTCGGCGACCTGCTCGATGTCGACGCCGCCGCGCGCCGAGACCATCAGCAGGTGCAGCTTGGCGCTGCGGTCGAGGGTGAAGCTCGCGTAGTACTCCTTCGCGATGTCCGACGAGGGCTCGATCCAGAGGCGGTGGACGACGTGCCCGTGGATGTCGAGGCCGAGGATGTTCCTCGCGTGGGTCTCGGCCTCGTCCTTGGAGAACGCGAGCTTCACGCCCCCGGCCTTACCCCGCCCGCCCACCTGCACCTGGGCCTTCACCGTCACCGGGTAGCCGAGGCGCTCGGCGGCGGCCACCGCCTCCTCGACGGTGTCGGCGGTCTCGCCGACCGAGGTCGGGATGCCGTAGCGGGCGAAGTACTGCTTGCCCTGGTACTCGTAGAGATCCACCCGGTGCGGCCTCCTGTTGCCTCGCGGTCGTGCCGACACTAGAGGGCGACGCTCGGCGAATCGAAATCGGCCCCGCCGGGGGCACAACCGGGCCCCTCGGTACCATCGACTGATGCTGACCACCGGCGGCCCCGTCGCCGTGGACGGCGCGACGGCTGCAGACGAGGGCGCTAGAGCGCGCTCGCGGTGGGGCGACGCGGCGCTGCTGGGCGTGGTCTTCGCCGTCGGCGTCGTCCCGGTCGTGCTCGTCCTGGCGCTGCGCGGCGGCCTCTACGGGATCACCGAGTACGACGACGGCGTCTACTTCGCCGCCGCCCTCCGCCTCGTCGCCGGCCTCCTCCCCTACCGCCACTTCGTCTTCGTCGAGCCGCCGGGGATCACCGTGCTGCTCGCCCCCTTCGCGTTGCTCGCGCACCTCACCGGCGGGCGCGACGCGCTCGCCGCGGCGCGCCTTTTCACTGCGCTCGTGGCCGGCGCGAACGCCCTCCTCGTGGCGACCCTGCTGCGCCGCCACGGGCGGCTCGCGATGGCGGTCGGCGGCCTCGCGCTCGCCGTCTTCCCCACCGGCTACGCCGCCGACCACACCTTCCTCCTGGAGCCCTTCTGCGTGCTGTTCTGCCTCATCGGGGTGCGCCTCGTCTTCACCGACGAGGGGCGGTTCGCCTCGTCCCGGCGCTGCGCGCTCGGGGGCGCGTCGGTCGCCTTCGCCTGCGACGTGAAGACGTTCGCGGTCGTCGTGCTCGTCGTGCTCGCCGTCGTGCTCGTCTGCTCGGCGCCGCGGCGCGCCGCCGCTTTCGCCCTCGGTGCCGCCCTCGCGGTCGCGGTCACGGTCCTCCCCTTCTTCCTCGCCGCGCCGCACGCCTTCCTGCACGAGGTGGTCGTCTCCCAGCTGACGCGCGGCACGGCGCGCCCCACTCCCCTCCTCAACCGCCTGTTCGCCCTCGTCGGCCTCGCCTACGCCGCCCCCTCGCTCGCCGTCGCGCCGAACCTCCCCTCGCTGCCGCGCGGCCTCGCCCCGACCCTGGCCGCCGCGCTCGTGCTCGGCGCCGTGCTCCTCCTCCTCGTGCTGCGCCTCCTCGGGCGCCGGGACCGCAGCCCGTGGTCGTGGTTCGTCGTCCTCAGCGCGCTCGCGACGGCGGCCACGGCCCTCGGCCCCCCCGCGTACTACGCGCACTACGCCGCCTTCCCTGCCCCCTTCCTCGCGATCGCCCTCGGCACGGGAGTCGCGCTCCTCCCCCGCCCCGCCGGGCGCCGCCGGCTGCTGGCGGGCGGCCTCGCCGGCCTCGTCGTCGGAGCCGGCAGCCTCGTCGTGCTCGTCATCTCCGGCGGCTACCACGACACGATCGCCTCCAAGTTCGGCGACTGGGGGCCGGTGGTCGCGGCGCGCGTTCCGGCGGGGGCCTGTGTGGTCGCCGACTCCGAGAGCGTCCTCGTCTCGGCGGGGCGCGCCTTCCCCGCAGGCGACGGCTGCCCGCAGCTCCTCGACGCCACCGGCATCTGGCTCGCGGCGGACCCCGCGAACCCACCGCACCGCCTCTTCCAGCCCTTCGCCAGCCACCTGCAGGGGGGCAAGGACCCGGCGCTCGTCGCGCTCTGGGCGGAGGCCTTCCGGCGCGCCGACTACGTCGTCGTCTCGGGCTGCACCGCCTTCCGCATCCCCTGGACCACTGCGCTGCTCAGCGAGTTCGAGGAACGCTACGAGCGCCTCCCGACCCCGATCGGCGCCATCTACGGCCGGCGGCCGAAGCCGCTCAGGAGCCTCCCGGCAGGGGGGCTGCCGACGCCCGCGGGCTGCCTGCTGCCCTGAGTGACCGGGCGCCCGTGGCGGGCCGAGGAGCTCAGGCGCGCTTCAAGGGGGTGAGGGCGAGGAGGAACTGCTTCTTCCCCTGGCGGGGGAAGGCGATCGTCGCCTCGGCGCGCTCGCCCTCACCGCGCACCGCGACGACCTTGCCCTCCCCCCAGCGGGCGTGCACGACGGCGTCGCCGGGGGCGAGGCCGAGCCCCTCGGCGCCGGTCGAGGGGACCGGGCCGTGGCGCGGGCGCAGCGCCGACTCCGCGAAGGCGGGGCGGTCGGCGCCCGAGCGGAGGTTGCTGCGCAGCGCGTAGGGGTCGGAGAGGTCCCGGACGAGCTCGGCGGGGATCTCCTTCACGAAGCGGCTCTGCAGGCTGTCGCGGGTCTGGCCGAAGAGCGTCCGTACCCAGGTGTGGGTGAGGTAGAGGCGCTCGCGGGCGCGGGTGATGCCGACGTAGCACAGCCGCCGCTCCTCCTCGAGGTCGTCCGGCTCGGCGAGCGCCCGGTCGTGGGGGAAGATCCCCTCCTCCATCCCGGTGAGGAACACGGCGCGGAACTCGAGGCCCTTCGCGGCGTGCAGCGTCATCAGCGAGACCCGCCCGTCGCCCTCCTCGAGGTCGTCGGTCGCGGCGACGAGGGCCGTCGCGGCGAGGAAGGACTCGAGGTCCTCGTGGCCCTGCGCCATCGTGACGAGCTCGGCGAGGTTCTCGAGGCGCCCCTCGGCCTCGATCCCGCCGGCGCCCGGCAGGTTCGTCTGCGCCTCGAGCTCGGCGAGGTAGCCGGAACGCTCGAGGGCGAGGCGCAGGACCTCCGCGGGGCTCATCGTCGCCAGCCCGACGAGGCTGCCGAGCAGGACGCGGAACTCCTCGATCGCGCGTGCGATCTTCGGGCCGACCCCCGCAGCGGGCGCCTGCGCGAGCACCTCGGCGAAGCTCGCGCCGATCGCCGCGGCGTGCGCGGCGACGCGCGCGACGGTCGTCTGGCCGATGCCGCGGCGGGGGACGTTGATCACCCGCCTGAGCGAGACCTCGTCGGAGGGGTTCTCCACGAGGCGCAGGTAGCCGATCGCGTCACGGATCTCGCGGCGGTCGAAAAAGCGCGTCCCGCCGATCACCTTGTAGGGCAGGCCGCGATCCGCGAGCGCCTGCTCGATCGCCCGGCTCTGGGCATTGGTGCGGTAGAAGACGGCGACCTCCTCGGCGGGGATGCCCTCTTCGCGGCGGAGCGAGGCGATCTCGTTGGCGACGAAGGTCGCCTCGTCGCGCTCGTCGCCAGCGCGGTAGCGGACGATGGGCTCGCCGGGGCCGAGGGCGGACCAGAGGCGCTTCTCCTCGCGCACGAGGTTGTTGCCGATCACCGCGTTGGCGGCGTCGAGGATCGTCTGGGTGGAGCGGTAGTTCTGGTCGAGGACGACGGTCTTCGCGTCGGGGAAGTCGTGCTCGAAGTCCAAGAGGTTGCGGATCTCCGCGCCGCGGAAGCGGTAGATGCTCTGGTCGGAGTCGCCGACGACGCAGACGTTGCGGTGGCGGGCGGCGAGCGCGGCGACGATCTCGTTCTGCGCGCGGTTGGTGTCCTGGTACTCGTCGACGAGGACCTGCACGAAGCGCTCCTGGTAGCGGGCGAGGACCTCGTGGTCGCGGCGGAAGAGGCGCACCGTCTCGGAGAGCAGGTCGTCGAAGTCCATCGCGTTCGCCGCCACGAGGCGGCGCTCGTACTCGGCGAAGACCTCGGCGATGCGCTGCTCGTAGATCGTGTAGGCGCGCGCCGAGTAGTCGGCGGCGTCGAGCATCTCCGCCTTGGCCTGGCTGATCGCCCCGAGGACGGCGCGCGGCGGGAAGCGCTTGGTGTCGACGCCGCGCGCCTCCAGGCAGTGCTCGACCAGGCGCCGGCTGTCGTTGTCGTCGTAGATCGAGAAGCCGCTCCGGTAGCGGGTGTGTTCGGCCTCGCGGCGGAGGATCCGCACGCAGGCGGAGTGGAAGGTGGAGACCCACATCTGGCGGGCGCGGTCGCCGACGAGCTCGACGACGCGGCGGCGCATCTCGTCGGCCGCCTTGTTGGTGAAGGTGATCGCGAGGATCTGGCCCGGTGGGACGCCGCGGTGGACGAGCCAGGCGATGCGGCGGGTAAGGACGCGGGTCTTGCCCGAGCCGGCGCCGGCGACGACCACGAGCGGGCCGTGCTCGGTGATCACCGCCTCCCGCTGGCGGGGGTTCAGGTCGGCGAGGAGCTCGTCCTCCCAGTGCGGGTCCTCGTCCTCCTCGTCGAAGTCGAAGGCCTCGAGGAGGGGGGCGTCGAGGTCGAGGCCACCGAGCTTTGGGACGTGCGGCGGCGGGAGCGTGCCGAGCGGACTCGGGGCCAGCCCCTCGTGGTCGCCCTCGTCGTCGCCCTCGAACTCCCCGTAGGAGGCGTCGTCGAGGTCGGCGTCGTCGAGGGGCTCTTCGGCGATCGGCGCGCCGTCGGCGAAGGCCGGCGGCGGCTCGGGGGCGAACAGGCGCTGTTCGCTCACTCCCACTCGATCGTGCCCGGAGGCTTCGAGGTGATGTCGTAGGCGACCCGGTTCACACCCTGCACCTCGTTGATGATGCGCGAGGCGAAGCGCTCGAGGAGCTCGTAGGGAAGGCGCGCCCAATCGGCGGTCATCGCGTCCTCGCTCGTCACGGCGCGCACGACGATCGGGTAGGCGTAGGTGCGCTCGTCGCCCATCACCCCCACCGAGCGGATCGCCGGCAGCACCGCGAAGGCCTGCCAGAGCTCGCGGTCGAGGCCCGCGCGCCGCACCTCCTCGAGGACGATCGCGTCCGCCTCGCGCAGGATCCCGGCGCGCTCGGGGGTCACCTCGCCGATGATCCGCACCGCGAGCCCGGGGCCGGGGAAGGGCTGGCGCCAGACCATCTCCTCGGGGAGGCCGAGCTCCTCGCCGATCGCCCGCACCTCGTCCTTGAACAGCAGGCGGAGCGGCTCGACGAGGTCGAGGTCCATCTCCTCGGGGAGGCCGCCGACGTTGTGGTGGGACTTGATCACCGCCGCGTCCGCCGTCCCGGACTCGATGACGTCGGGGTAGAGGGTCCCCTGCGCGAGGAAGCGGATGCCCTCGAGCTCGCGGGAGATCTCCTCGAAGATGCGGATGAACAGCTCGCCGATGATCTTGCGCTTCTGCTCGGGGTCCTCGACGCCGGAGAGCGCGGCGAAGAAGCGGTCGGCCGCCTTCACGTGGATGAGGTCGACCGCGAACTGCCGGCGGAAGGTCTCCTCGACCTGCTCGGACTCGTTGACGCGCATCAGCCCGGTGTCGACGTAAACGCACGTCAGCTGGTCGCCGACCGCCTTGTGGACGAGCGCCGCGGTGACCGAGGAGTCGACCCCGCCCGAGAGCGCGCAGAGCACCCGCCCCTCGCCGACCTGCTCGCGCACCGCCGCGGTCGCGGCCTCGATCACCGAGGTGTGCGTCCAGGTGGGCCGGCAGCCGGCGAGGTCGAGGAGGAAGCGCTTCAGCAGCTCCTGGCCGCGCGGGGTGTGCACCACCTCGGGGTGGAACTGCACGCCGTAGAGGGCGCGCGCCGGGTCCTCGAGCGCGGCGACGGGAGCGTTCGGCGTCGAGGCGGTGACCGAGAAGCCCTCCGGCGGGCGCACCATCGAGTCACCGTGGCTCATCCACACCTCGCCTTCGGCCTCGAACTCGCCGAGGAGCGCGGCGCTGCCGGTGCGGGTGAGCGTGGTGCGGCCGTACTCGCCGCTGCCGGTGCGCGCCACCTCCCCGCCGAGCTGCAGGGCGAGGAGCTGCGCGCCGTAGCAGATGCCGAGGATCGGGATCCCGAGCGCGTAGATCGCCTCGTCGATGCGTGGCGCCCACTCGGCGTAGACCGACTTCGGCCCCCCCGAGAGGATGATCGCCTGCGGCTCGCGGCGCGCGATCTCGGCGGCGGTGATCGAGTGCGGGACGATCTCGGAGTAGACGTGCGCCTCGCGTACGCGCCGCGCGATCAGCTGCGCGTACTGGGCGCCGAAGTCGACCACGAGGACCGTGTCGAAGGTGGAGGGCACCCCCGACAGGCTACCGGCCGGGGAGGCGGGGGGCGGACCCCCGCGGCTGTCGCGAGACCGCCGGGCGGCGTCCGGGCCGCACGTGCACGGGCGCCGCGGTGGCACGCCCGCGCCCTCACGCGACCGCGACCGGCACCCTCCCGATGGGGCCGCGCCGGCGCACGGCAGCGAGCGCGAGGGCGGCGAGCACGAGCAGGGCGAGGAGCACGAGCACGAGCGCCGCCACGAGGTGCGGCGGCCGGTAGGTGAAGGACACGGTGTGGCGGCCGGCGGGGAGGCGCACCGTGTAGAAGTTGCCGACCCCTCGACCGAGCGTGAGCGGCCGCCCCCCGCTCGTCGCCTGCCAGCCGGGGCTCGGGGTGATGCGCGCCGTCACCGTGGTCGGGCGCGCGCCGTCGACGGTGAGGGTGTAGCGGGCGTCGAAGGGATGGCTCGTCGCGCCAACGGTCGCCCCCGCCGAGGCGCTGAAGCGGCCGGAGGCGCTGACGGCGTAGAGGGTGTCGGCGCCGACGGGGCCGACGCGACGCGCGCCGCTCGGGGCGGTGGGTGCGTCGGAGAGGATGAAGGCCGCGCCGTAGCGGCGCGCCAGCGCGGCGCTGGTGATCGGCGGTGCGAAGAGGTTCACCCCCGCTCCGGGGGACTTCGCGCAGGCACCGCCCGAGGTCTGGCCGGCACCGGCCACGGGCCAGGAGTCGAAGTAGGCCTTCGGGGCGGTCGGGTCGTGGACTGCCAGCTCATCGATGTCGTAGCCGACGTTCATCGCCGGGTAGAGGCCCGTCGGGAAGAGGCGGTAGCAGGCGCTGTCGTTCACCGAGTCGAGGCCGACGAGGGCTCCGCCGGTGAGGCGCGAGAGGGTCGCCGTCGCCACCGTCCCGGGGAAGGCCACGCGGGAGTAGGAGTTGACCCCCACCCCGGCGAAGAGCAGGAAGGCGCTCTGGCCGACGAGCGCCAGCGCGACGAGGGCCTCGCCGGGGCGCGCCGAGAGGCGGGCGAGGGTGCCGCCGCGTGCTCGTTCCCGCCGCCCCGCCCTGCCACCGAGGAGGAGGAGCGCGGCGACAGCGACGAGCGCGAGCGAGGCGACCGGCCAGTAGAGGCTCGCCTGGCGGAGCGCGAGGTAGGGGGCGGCGAGGCCGCCGAGGGCCTTCACGCCGAGCAGCCCGACGACGCCGCCGACGACGAGGAGCGCCGCCGCGAGGCTGCGCCGCACGGCGCGCTCCCGGGCGCGCGCCGCCAGCGCCTCGGCGCCGAGCGCCGCGAGCACGGCGACCGCGAGGGCCACGAGCGAGAGGATGCGGTCGATGTCGACCGCGCCGAGGCCGAGGTCGATCACCAGCCGCTGCACCGGGCTCACCGTGTCGAGGCGGTAGGCGACGAGCACGCCGGCGACGCCCGCCGCGGCGAAGGCGACGACCGCCGGTCGGCGGCGACCGAGGACGAGCGCGAGGAGCGCGAGGACGAGCGCGAGCACGCCCACGTAGCTCGCCGACTCGTAGTAGTTCGGGAGCCCCACCCCGAAAAACGAGCTCCCCGCAGTCGGCAGGCCGTCGTAGCCCTGCGCGAAGAAGAGCGCCACGCCGCGCACGAGGATCCCGTGCGCCGTCACCTCCCCCGAGCGCACCGAGGCGCGCAGCACCGGGAGGCCGCAGAGCCACAGCGGCGCCGCGAGCGCGACGCCGAGCGCCGCGCCGCCAAGGGCGCGCGCCGCGCCCGCGAGCTGCGGCCGCTCGCGGCGGGCGAGCAGCGCCAGCCCGCCGGCGACGAGGAGCACGCCGAAGAAGCCGGTGAGCAGCACGTAGGCCTCGACGAAGCCGCCGTAGACGGCGAAGGCGACCGCGCCGGCGAGCGCCGCGAGCGGGAGCGCCCCCCGCCGGCGGTAGCACCACAGCGCCGTCGCGCCGAGCGCTCCCGCCCAGCACATCGTCCCCGAGATCGACCAGCCGAGCCAGCCGGAAAAGGCCCCCGAGAGCATGTAGGTCGTGCCGCCGAGCGCGGCGGCGAGCGGGCGACAGCCGAGCAGCCGGCAGAGCGCGTAGGTGCCGAGGCCGGCGATGAGCAGCTTCACGAGCACCGTCACCAAGAAGGCGAGCGAGAGCGGGAAGAGGTAGCTGACGAGGCTCGGGAGGGCGAGCGTCGCCGACTCGAAGTTGAGGAACTGCGGGAGGCCGTTGCCCTCGAGGTCGTCCCAGAGGGGGAAGTGGCCGGCGTGCACGAGCCGCCAGTTCTCGGTGCTCCACGGGATGGCCTGGGTGATCTGGTCGCCGTTCAGCGAGTTGTGGGGGCAGCTCGCGAGCACCGGTGGCGGCACGCAGTCGTGCGAGAGCGGCAGCGCCCCCCTGAGGAGGGCCGGGGAGTCCGTCGTGCCGAGGTCGGCGGGGGCGAACTGCGGCCCGTCGGTGAGCGCCGGGGAGAGGAAGAGGAGGGCGAGGAGGAGGACCCAGGCGACGCCGCACACGTCCCCGCGGCGCGCCCGCAGCGCGGCGAGCGCCGCCACGCTCAGGCGAGCGACGCCGCGGGAGCGCCCCCGCCGCCGCTCGGCGGCCCGACGAGGAGCTCGGCCTTGTGGAACTCACGGATGCTCGCGTAGCCGCACATCGCCATCGCCCGCCGCAGCGCGCCGCAGAGGTTCGTCCGCCCCGCGCCCTCGTGCGCCGGGCCGAGGAGGATCGTCTCGAGGTCGCCCACCTCCTCGGCCGCGAGGGTGGTGCCCCGCGGCAGGGTCGCGTGCGCCGCGCCGATCCCCCAGTAACGGCCGCGGCCGGGAGCGCCCGTCGCGGCGGCGAGCGCGCCGCCGAGCATCACGGCATCGGCGCCGCAGGCCGTCGCCTTCACCACGTCGGCGGCGGTCCCCGGCCCCACGTCGGCGATGACCTGCACGTAGACGCCGCTCTCCTCGAGGTGTCGGCTGCGCGCCCCGACGACATCGGCGATCGCCGTCGCCGTCGCGACGTCGATGCCGAGCACGTCGCGCGTCGTCGAGGCGCCGCCTGGCGAGAGGCCGACGAGGATTGCGACGGCCCCGGTGCGCATCAGGTGCAGCGCCGCCTGGTACGAGGCGCAGCCGCCGACGACGACGGGGATGTCGAGCTCGCGGATGAACTGTTTCAGGTTGAGCGGCTCGACGCGCTTCGCGACGTGCTCCGCGGAGACGACGGTGCCGTGGATGAGGAGCACGTCGAGCTCCGCGTCGAGGATCACCGGCCCGAGGTCGGCGACGAGCTGCGGGGTGAGGGCGCCGCAGGTGACCGCCCCGGAGGCCGAGATCTCGCGGATCCGCTGCTTCAACAGGTCCGGGTCGATCGGCCGCGCGTAGAGCTCCTGCAGGCGCGGCGTCGCCTTCTCGGGGTCGAGGGAGGCGATCTCGGCGAGCACCGGCTCGGGGTCCTCGTAGCGGGTCCACAGCCCCTCGAGGTTGAGGGCGCCGAGCGCGCCGAGCTCGCCGATCGCGATCGCGACCTGGGGCGAGACGACGCCGTCGAGCGGCGCGGCGACGACCGGCAGGGCGAAGCGGTAGGCGTCGAGCTCGAAGCTGATGTCGACGTCCTCGGGGTCGCGGGTGCGACGGCTCGGGACGACCGAGAGCTCGTCGAGGCCGTAGGCGCGGCGGGCGTTCTTGCCCGCCCCGATCTCGAACTCCGCCACCGCGACCTCCCGCCCTTTGCGCCGTGCGCACGCTAATGGCTGGCGGCGGGGGCCTCCGGCACGGCACCTTCGGAACCTCAGTCGCCCGTGGCGGCGCCGCCGGCGCTCTCCTCCAGCCGCTCGAGCAGATCCCACAAGATGCGGGCGGTGAGCCCCCACACGAGGTCCTCGCCGAGGACGACGGGGTGGGAGAAGAAACGGATCGCCCGCCGCGCCGTCCCCCAGTGCTCGGTCCACGCGGCGCCCTCGGCGAAGAGCGCGCCGAGCGGGACGAGGAGCGCCGCCTCCACCTCCGCGGGATTGGGAGCAAGCTCCGGCCCGCCGTGCACGAGGCCGACGACCGAGGTGACGCGCTGTCCGTCGCGCACCCGTTCCACCAGGTCGAGGCAGCCGAGGACCTCGACCGCAGCCCGCTCGAGACCGACCTCCTCCTCCGCCTCGCGCAGCGCCGCGTCGAGGGGGTTCTCCCCGGCCTCGACCCTTCCGCCGGGGAAGGAGATGTTGCCGGGGTCGAGGCTGAGCGAGCTCGAGCGCCGCGTGAGGAGCACGGCGAGCTCGCCCTCGAAGTCGTAGATCGGGACGAGCACCGAGGAGACGGGCGCGAGCGCCTGCAGCGCCGCCCGGTCGGCGGGGAGGAGCGCCCGCCGCAGCGTCGCGACGTCGAGTGGTGCCGGCGGCTGCCAGCGGCGCCGCTCGCCGAGCGCGAAGTCCTCGGGACGGGTGACGACCTGGCGGTGCGACACCGTCCAGGGGTCGTCGAGGTCACCGGGAAAGACGAGCCGCCCCCCTTCGGGGGCGGCTGCGGGCGACTTCTCCCCCTCGCGGGGGTCGTCGGGCGGGCCTTCCGTCACGGACGGCCTCGCGGGTGGTGCATCGGGGCGGCCGGCAGCACCGGCCGCCCCGAGAGGCACCTCACATCATCGCCATCTCGTCGCCGTGGCCGTGGCCACCGTGGTCGCCGGCGGGCTCCGGCTTGTCGGCGATCAGCGCCTCTGTCGTGAGCAGCAGGCTCGCGATCGAAGAGGCGTTCTGCAGGGCCGAGCGGGTGACCTTGGCGGGGTCGATGACGCCCGCCTTCACGAGGTCCTCCACCTCACCGGTGACGGCGTTGAGGCCGAAGTTCGTCTTCGCCCCCTCGACCTGCCTCACGAGCACCGCCCCCTCGAGGCCGGCGTTGATCGCGATCCACTTCAGGGGCTCCTCGAGCGCCTTGGCGATGATCGCGGCCCCGGTCGCCTCGTCGCCCGTGAGCGCCTCGGCGGCCTTGCGGACGGCCGCACGGCTCTGCAGGAGGGCGGTGCCGCCACCGGCGACGATGCCCTCCTCGATCGCGGCGCGGGTCGCGGAGAGCGCGTCCTCGATGCGGTGCTTCTTCTCCTTGAGCTCGACCTCGGTCGCGGCTCCGACACGCACGACGGCGACGCCGCCGGCGAGCTTCGCGAGGCGCTCCTGGAGCTTCTCGCGGTCCCAGTCGGAGTCGGTGTCCTCGATCTCGCGGCGGATCTGCGCGATCCGCCCCTTCACCTCGTCGGAGTCGCCGGCGCCGTCGATGATCGTCGTCTCGTCCTTGGTCACGACGACGCGACGGGCGCGGCCGAGCAGGTCGAGCGAGACGTTGTCGAGCTTCAGGCCGACCTCCTCGGAGATCACCTGGCCACCAGCGAGCACGGCGATGTCGCCGAGCATCGCCTTGCGGCGGTCCCCGAAGCCGGGGGCCTTCACCGCGACCGAGTGGAAGGTGCCGCGGATCTTGTTCACGACGAGCGTGGCGAGCGCCTCACCGTCGACGTCCTCGGCGATCACGAGCAGCGGCCGGGCCGACTGCATGACCTTCTCGAGCACCGGCACGAGGTCGTGCACGGCCGAGACCTTCGAGTTCACGATGAGGATGTAGGGGTCCTCGAGGATCGCCTCCTGCCGGTCGGCGTCGGTGACGAAGTAGGGCGAGAGGTAGCCCTTGTCGAACTGCATGCCCTCGGTGAACTCGAGCTCGAGGCCGAAGGTGTTCGACTCCTCGACGGTCACGGTGCCGTCCTTGCCGACCTTGTCGATCGCCTCGGCGAGCACGTCGCCGATCGAGGTGTCGGCGGCCGAGATCGCCGCGACCTGGGCGATCTCCTGGCGGCCCTCGACGTCGCGGGACTGCTTGCGGATCGACTCGACCGCGGCGCGCACCGCGGCGTCCATCCCCCGCTTGAGCGACATCGGGTTCGCTCCGGCGGCGACGTTGCGCAGCCCCTCGCGCACGAGGGCCTGGGCGAGGACGGTGGCCGTCGTCGTGCCGTCACCGGCGACGTCGTTGGTCTTGGTCGCCACCTCGCGCACGAGCTGCGCGCCCATGTTCTCGAAGGGGTCCTCGAGGTCGATCTCCTTGGCGATGGTCACGCCGTCGTTGGTGATCGTCGGGGGCCCGAACTTCTTGTCGAGGACGACGTTGCGGCCGCGCGGGCCGAGCGTCACCTTCACGGTGTCGGCGAGCTTGTTCACGCCCGCCTCGAGGCCGCGTCGTGCGGCCTCGTCGAATCGGAGGATCTTGGCCATCAGCCGACCACCTTGGCGAGCACGTCGCGGCTCGTGAGGATGAGCAGCTCCTCGCCGTCGACGGTGAACTCGGTGCCGCCGTACTTTGAGTAGACGACCTTGTCGCCGACCGCGATGTCGAGCGGAACGATCTCGCCGGTGTTCTCGGCGCGTCGGCCGGGGCCGACCGCGAGCACCTCGCCCTGCTGGGGCTTCTCCTTGGCGGTGTCGGGGATCACAAGTCCCGATGCCGTCGTCTCCTCCGCCTCGCTCGGGCGGACGACGATCCGGTCCTCCAGCGGCTGAAGCGTCATGCCGAGGCCTCCCTTGGTCTCATTAGCACTCTTACCTGTTGAGTGCTAACGATACTGATGAAGCGCCCGGCAGGCAACCCCGGGCCTGCGCTAGCCGGCGAGGCGCTCCTCGGGGAAGGCGAGGTTCGGTTCCGCGCCCTGGGAGAGCGGGCTCGGGCCGTCGCTCGCGAGGCGGATGTGGGCCGCGGCCGCGATCATCGCCGCGTTGTCGGTGCACATCGCCCGCGAGGGGACGAAGCAGCCGAGGCCGCGCGCCGCCGCGGCGGCGGCCATCTGCTCGCGCAGCGGCGTGTTCGCCGCCACCCCGCCGGCGAGGCAGAGCGAGCGGGCGCCGCAGGCGGCCGCGGCGGCGAGGCTCTTGTGGACGAGCACGTCGACGACCGCCTGCTGGAACGAGGCGGCGACGTCGGGGGTCGCGATCTCGGGGTGGTGACGGACGTGGTGCACGACCGCCGTCTTCAACCCGGAGAACGAGAGGGTGAGGCCGTCGTCGAGCATCGGCCGCGGGAAGGCGATCGCGCGCGGGTCGCCGGCGGAGGCCGAGCGCTCGATCTCCGGGCCGCCGGGGTAGCCGAGGCCGAGGAAGCGGGCCACCTTGTCGAAGGCCTCCCCAGCGGCGTCGTCGACGGTCCCCCCGAGGATGCGGTAGATGCCCGGTGCCTGCATCGCGACGAGCAGCGTGTGTCCCCCGGAGACGAGGCAGACGAGCGCCGGGAGCGCGAGGTTGGGATCCTCGAGCAGCGAGGCGTAGAGGTGGCCCTCGAGGTGGTTGACGCCGACGTAGGGCAGGCCGAAGGAGAGCGCGAGGGACTTCGCGAAGGAGACACCGACGAGGAGCGAGCCGACGAGGCCGGGGCCGCAGGTCGCGGCCACGGCGACGAGCTCGGGCGCGCCGTCGTGGAGGGGCAGGCCGCGGTGGGAGAGCCCCGCGCCCTCGAGCGCCTCGTGCAGGACGGGCACGACCCGCTCCACGTGCGCCCGCCCGGCGAGCTCGGGGACGACCCCGCCGTAGCGGGCGTGCAGGTCGATCTGGCTCGACACCACCGAGGACAGGACCACCCGCTCCTCGGTGACGACGGCCATCGCCGTCTCGTCACAGGAGCTCTCGACGGCGAGGATCGCGCGCCCTCGGGCGCCGAGATCGCTCACTCCCCGCGCTCCGCGGCCGCGAGGCGGACACCGATCTCCTCGAGGCGGATCGTGTAGTCGTCGCTGTCGACGCCGTGCGCCCACATCACGAGGCCGTCCTCGTTCACCTCTGCGTAGTAGTTCTTGCGGATCCCCGCCGGCACGAAGCCGAAGGTGCGGTAGAGCTCCTGCGCGCCGTGGTTGGAGACGCGCACCTCCAAGGTGAGCGCGCCCGCCCCGTGCTCGCGGGCGGCCGACGCGAGGCGGTGCAGGAGGCGCATGCCGATCTTGTGGCGCTGGAACTCCGGCGCGACGCCGATCGTCGTGATGTGCCCCTCGCCGGCGACGAGCATCAGGCCTGCGTAGCCGACCACCGTGTCCCCCGAGAGGGCGACGAGGTAGACCCGCGTCGCCGGCATCGCGAGCTCGGAGTAGTACAGCGCCGGCGACCAGGGACGGGGGAAGATGCGCTCCTCGATCGCCGCCACCTGGCGGACGTGGCGGCGGCGCATCGGCACGATCTCGACCGCCCGCGCGGGCGAGGGCGGCGCCGCGGTGCGTGCGCGGCCGGGCAGGCGGAAGGTCACCTCGCGCCGCCCGGGGGGTCGTCACGGGTCGCCCAGCTGATGCGCACGTCGGCCTGGCGGTGGTAGCGGGGGGCGAGGGCGAAGGCGTCGCAGACCTCGCCGCGGTGCAGCCGCTCGATGCCGAGGTGGGCGAGCACCGTGGCGTCGGGGGCGGCGTGCGCGTCGTCGGCGATCTCCACCCCGGCGGGGCCGGCGGAAAGGATCGCCTCTGCGTGGCGGAGCGCCCCGTCGCCGACGAGCAGCGCCCGTTCGAGGGCCATCTCCTTGTTGAGCTCGGCGATGAGCTCGTCCGGGCTCGTGACGCGGATCTCGGCATCGCCGGGGAGCTCGAAGGCGACCTCGCCGCGGCGCATATCGACGACGGGCACCACCGGCCGCCCCGCGACGGGGGCGCCTCGCCGCAGCAGCTCGGTGCTCGTCGCCTCCACCGCCGGCACCCCGAGGGCGAAGGTGAGCGCCTTCGCGGCGGAAACGCCGACCCGCAGCCCGGTGAACAGCCCCGGCCCGACGTCGACGGCGACCGCGTCGAGGTCGCCGACCGAGGCCCCGACCGAGGAGAGGACGGAGGCGATCGCCGGGTGCAGGGTCTCCGCGTGGCGGCGCCCCGGGCGCGCCGAGAAGGTGGCGAGCACCACCGCCTCTTCGATGAGGGTGACGCCGACGCCGATCGTCGCGGTCTCGATGGCGAGCAGGATCACCGCCGGCCGCCGTTCGGCATCGCCGGGTCGCTCACCACTGCGCGACGGCGTCGTCGGGGGCGCCGTCGAGCAGCTCGACGGTGAGCCCCGCGGCCCGACAGGCGCTCTGCAGGTGGCCGCGGCGGCGCGCCCAGTCGGCGCCGACGGTCGACAGCCGGGCGACGCGGGTGGAGCCCCCGTCCTCGGTGCCCCCCTCGTCCTCGACGAGCTCGAGCGAGAGGGTGAGCGCGGCCTGGCCGAGGAACGGCGCGGCGAGCTCACCCCACTCGATCACGGCCACTCCGCCGTCGTCGAGCACCTCCTCGAGGCCGAGGTCGGCCACCTCGGAGAGCTCGGAGAGCCGCCAGCAGTCCACGTGGGCGACCGGGGGGTTGCTCGGATAGCAGTGCAGCAGCGTGAAGGTCGGGCTCGTCACCTCGTCGGCGCAGCCGAGGGCGGCGACGAGGCCCTTGGTGAAGGTCGTCTTCCCCGCGCCGAGCTCGCCGACGAGCAGCAGGACGTCGCCGCGCTCGACGACCTCCGCGACGGCGCCCCCGAGCGCGTGCGTCGCGGCCGCGTCGGAAAGGGCGATGTGCAGGGTCGGGTTCACGGTTTCACCGTTCCGCCTGGTACCCCGCCACCGGCAAGTGCATGCTTCGCGCGCACGAGGTCAGCGCGCATCTGGGCGAGCACCACCCCGCCGCCGCGCAACGCCGCGGCCGGGTGGAAGGTGGGCACGAGGAGCGCCTCGCCGTACGCGAAGCTCCGCCCGCGAAGGCGCGTCACCCCCTCGGTGGTGTGCAGGAGGGCGCGCGCCGCGAAGTTCCCGAGGGTGACGACGACCTTCGGGGCGATCGCGCCGAGCTGGTCGGCGAGGAAGTGGTGGCAGGCCGCGACCTCGTCGGGGAGGGGGTCGCGGTTGTTCGGGGGGCGGCACTTCACGACGTTCGCGATGTAGCAGTCCTCGCGCCGCATCGCCAGCTCCTCGGCGATCAGCTGGTCGAGGAGACGGCCGGAACGGCCGACGAAGGGCTCTCCGGCGAGGTCCTCGTCGCGCCCCGGACCCTCGCCGACGAAGACGAGCGGGGCCATCGGGTTGCCCACCCCGAAGACGACCTTGGTCCGCCCCTCGGCGAGGCGGCAGTCGACGCAGCCGAGCGCTTCGGCCTCGAGGAGGGCGAGCATCGCAGTGGCGCTAGTCGTCATACTCATCGGCTCCGGGCGCGCGCCCGTGCCCGTCCCGGTGCACGGGCAGAGCGTAGACCGGCGCCCCGGCCACGCCCACCGGGCGGCGGGGGACGCGCGGGCCGATGCCGAGGAGGACCTCGTAGGCGATCGTGTGCAGCTTGCAGGCCCACTCGGCGGCGTCGATCACCTCGTCGCCCTGGCGGCCGATGAGCACCACTTCGTCGCCCGGGTGCACGCCACGGTCGTCACCGACGTCGACGAGCAGCTGGTCCATCGTCACCGTGCCGGCGAGGCGCCGCCGCCGGCCGCCGATCAGCACCTCCCCCCCGCCGTCGAAATAGGCGCGGGGGACCCCGTCGGCGTAGCCGAGGGGCACCGTGGCGACGACGGTGTCGGCGGGGAGCGCGTAGCGCCGGCCGTAGCTCGGCCGCTCCCCCGCCGCGAGCCGCCGCACCGCGTGCACCTCGGCGCGCAGCGAGAGCACCGGCGCGAGGGCCCCGCCACCGCTCGCCTCACCGACGAGGGGGGCGAGCGCCTCGCTCGGCGGGTAGCCGTAGAGCGCGATCCCGCAGCGGACGAGATCGAAGCGACTGGCCGGGTGGGCGAGGGCGCCGGCCGAGTTCGCGGCGTGCAGCAGGCGCGGCTGGATGCCGACCGCGGCGAGGTCGGCGCGCGCCTCCTCGAAGCGCGCCAGCTGCAGGGCGGTGAAGGGGTCGGCGGGGTCGTCCGCGACCGCGAAGTGGGTCCACAGGCCCTCGAGGAGGAGGTCCGGCTCGCGGGCCAGCTCCTTTGCAAGGGCGACGAGCTCGGAGGGGGCAACGCCGACCCGGTGCATCCCGGTGTCGACCTTCACCTGCACCGGGACCACCCGCCCCGCCGCGCCGGCCGCCGCAGCGGCGGCCCGTAGCCCGGTGGTGCTGTAGAGCGTCGGGGTGAGGCCGGCGGCGACCGCCGCGGCGATGGCGGCGGGCGGCGGCTCGGAGAGGAGGAGGACGGGCGCGGTGATCCCCGCGGCCCGCAGCGCGAGGCCCTCCTCGACGAGCGCGACGGCGAGCACGCTCGCCCCGCCGGCGACGGCGGCCTCGGCGATCGCGACGGCGCCGTGGCTGTAGCCGTCAGCCTTCACCACCGCGCACAGCGCCGCCGGTGCGACCACGGCGCGCAACAGGGCGGCGTTGTGGGCCACGGCGGCGAGGTCGATCTCCGCCCAGGCGCGCCGGTACTGCACCATCAGTGGCGCTGCGAGAGGACGCGCGAGACGAGCGCCGGCAGGTCGCCGGCGACGAGGCCCTCGGCGTGCCCGAGCGAGGCGGCGCGGCCGTGCGCGTGCGCGCCGAGCGCGGCGGCGTCGAGGGGGTCGACGCCGCGAGCGAGGAGGGCGCCGATCACCCCCGAGAGGACGTCGCCCGTCCCCGCGGTGGCGAGGCGGGCGCTGCCGGCGTTCACCAGGCGGACCTCGCCCACGGGGTCGGCGACCACCGTCGTCGAGCCCTTCAGCAGGACGACCGCCCCGGCGCGCGCCGCGAGGGCACGCGCCGCGGCGACGCGGTCCGGGCCCGGCGGGGCGCCGACCAGGCGGGCGAACTCCCCGTCGTGGGGGGTGAGCACGAGCGGCGCGGCGGCGTCCACCGCCCCGGCGAGCCGACCAAGGGCGTTCAGCCCGTCGGCGTCGAGGACGACCGGCACCGGCGAGGAGGCGAGCAGGCGTGCGACCGCGGCCGCGACCCCGGAGGCGGCCCCGAGGCCCGGCCCGAGCACGAGCGCCTGGCAACGGCCGAGCTCCTCGAGGACCGCCTCGGCGAAGCCGTCGGCGGGGAGCGGCCGGGCGACCGCCTCGGTGACCCCGAGGGCGTCGGGGGCGTTGCCCGGCGAGCCGAGGCGCACCATCCCCGCCCCCGCCCGCAGCGCGGCGCGCGCCGCGAGCTCGGCGGCGCCGTGCATCCCCGGCGAGCCGGCGACGACGTAGAGGGCGCGTTGCCATTTGTGCGCCTCGCGCGGCCGCGGCGGGAGCAGGGCGAGGTCCCCGTCCTCGACGAGCTGCATCGTGACGCGCCCGAGGTCGAGGCCGATCGGCGCGACCTCGACCTCGCCCGAGCGCGCCGGGCCCTCCCCGAGGAGGAGGCCCGCCTTCAGGGCACCGAAGGTCACCGTCGCGCTGGCGAGCACCGACTCCTCGGCGGCGCCGGTGTCGGCGTCGAGGCCCGAGGGCACGTCGACGGCGAGGACCCCCGTCCCGGCCGGGGGGCGGGGCGGGCGGTAGCCGCCGCGCAGCCCCGTGCCGTACGCGGCGTCGATCACGAGGTCACACGCGGGGAGGGACTGGGGGGCGCTGGCCGCGTCGAGGAGGCGCACCCGCACGCCCCGTCGCTCGAGGAGGTGCGCGGCGACCCGCCCGTCGTCGCCGTTGTGGCCCTTGCCGGCGACGACGACGACGCGCCGCCCGTAGCCGCCACCTAGCAGGGCGAGCGCGCGCTGGGCGACCGCCGCCCCGGCGCGGGCGATGAGCTGCTCGAGGGGCGTGTGCGCCGTCGCCGCGGCGTCGACCGCCGCCATCTCGGCGACGCTCAGCACCGGCCTCACAGGACGAGCACCACGGCGGCGGCGACGCCTTTGGAGTGGGTGAGGCTGAGCGTGAACTCCTGCACCCCTCGCTCGGCGGCGAGCGCGGCGGCCCGCCCGTGAGTGCGCAGCTGCGGCGCCCCCGAGGGGCTGCGGAGGACCTCGATCTCGGCGAAGTCCACCGCTCCGAGGCCGACGCCGAGCGCCTTCATCGTCGCCTCCTTGGCGGCGAAGCGCGCCGCCAGACCGGGGACGGGGTCCGAGCGACCGGCGAGGTCGCCGAGCTCGCCCGCCGTGAACAGGCGCGCCGCGAGGCGCGGCTGGCGCTCGAGGGCGCGCCGGAAGCGGGCGATCTCGAGAACGTCGAGACCGACCGCCGTCATCTCCAGGCCGATGCGGCGATCACTCGACGGTGACGACCTTCGCGAGGTTGCGCGGACGGTCGACGTCGTTGCCGCGGCGCGTCGCCACCTCGTGGGCGAAGAACTGCAGCGGCACGATGCCGAGGAGGGGCGCGATCATCTGCGGGGCGGCCGGCACCTCGAGCGCCGCGTCGAGGAGGCCCGCCGTCTCGTCGTCGCCCTCCTCGCAGACACCGACGATGGTCGCGCCACGCGCCCGCATCTCCTCGACGTTGAGCATCACCTTCTCCCACAGGTCGTCGCGGGTCGCGACGACGACCACGACGACGCCCGGCTCGATGAGGGAGATCGGCCCGTGCTTCATCTCGCCCGCGGGGTAGCCCTCGGCGCGCACGTAGGCGAGCTCCTTCAGCTTGAGCGCCCCCTCGAGGGCCACCGGCAGGCCGAGGCGGCGGCCGAGGAAGTAGAAGTCCTCGACCTCTGCGAAGCGCCCTGCGACGGCGCGCGCCGCCTCCTCGTGGGCGATCGTGGCGGCAACGAGCTCGGGCAGCGCCAACAGCGCCGCGGCGTGCTCGGCGAGCGCTCCCTCGGGCGCGCTGCCGCGCAGGCGCGCGAGGTGCAGCGCGAAGACCTGTAGGAGGGCGATCTGCGCGAGGTGGCACTTGGTTGAGGCGACGCCGATCTCCGGGCCGGCGCGGGTGTAGAGGACGCCGTCGGCCTCGCGCGACATGAGCGAGTCGACGACGTTGGTGAGCGCGATGGTGAGCGCCCCCTGGCGGCGCGCCTCGGCCATCGCCGCGAGGGTGTCGGCGGTCTCGCCCGACTGACTGACCGCGACGACGAGGGTGCCTGGCTCGAGCACGGCGCCGCGATAGCGGTACTCGCTCGCGATCTCGACCTCGGCCGACACCCTGGCGAGGCGCTCGATGAAGGAGCGGCCGAGCAGCGCGGCGTGGTAGCTCGAGCCGCAGGCGAGGAGGAGCACCCGCCGGAGCCCGCCGAGGGTCTCGTCCGCGATCGAGAGCTCCTCGAGCTCGGTGGCGCCCCCCGCTCCGATCCTCCCGAGGAGGGTCTCGGTGATCGCCTCGGGCTGTTCGTGGATCTCCTTCGACATGAAGTCGGCGAAGCCACCCTTCTGGGCAGCGGCGACGTCCCAGCTCACCTCGAGCGGGCGGGGCTCGACGGCGCTGCCGTCGGGGCGGGTGACGGTGAGCTCGCCGGGACGGATGCGGGCGATCTCGTCGTCGGAGAGGGCGAAGAGGCGCCGCGAGGTGCCGACGAGGGCGGCGATGTCGGAGGCGACCACGCCGAGCTCGTCGGTGACCCCGACGATGAGCGGCGCGCTGCGGCGGGTGGCGACGATCGTGTCCGGCTCGCTCGCGTGCACGAAGGCGAGGGCGAAGCCGCCGCGCAGGCGCGGGGTGACGGCCGAGACGGCCTCGGTGAGCGAACGGCCCGCGGCCATCTCCTCCTCGACGAGGTGGCAGACGACCTCGGTGTCGGTCACCGAGGTGAAGGTGTGGCCGGCGGCGCGCAGCGGCGCGGCGAGCTCGCGGTGGTTCTCGATGATCCCGTTGTGGACGATCGCCAGCCGGCCGCTGCAGTCGAGGTGCGGGTGGGCGTTCTCCTCGGTGGGGGCGCCGTGCGTCGCCCAGCGGGTGTGGCCGATGCCGGTCCCCGTCGGGAAGGGCAGCTCCGCGAGGCCGCGCGAGAGCGCCCCGATCGACTTCGCCCGCTCGGCGGCGCGGATCCGAGAGATGCCGTCCCGGCCGACGACGGCGATCCCCGCCGAGTCGTAGCCGCGGTACTCGAGGGCCTCGAGGCCGGAGAGGAGGAACTCCGCGGGCGCGGAGGAGCCGGTGACGCCGATGATGCCGCACATGGCCTAGAACGTTAAAGGAAGGCCGTTGCGATCGTGCGCCGCGGCCTACCCGCCGGCGCCGAGCTCACGGGCGACGACCGCGGCGAGGCGGGCTGCGCAGGCGTCGGCCTGCTCGAGCCCCTCCGCCTCGACCATCACCCGCACCGCCTCCTCGGTCCCCGAGGCGCGCACGAGGATCCTGCCGCTGCCACCGAGGCTCGCCTCCACCTCGGCGACCTCTCTCCAGATCGCGGACGCCTCGCCGAGGCGGCGCGGCTCGCGCACCGCGACGTTGCGCAGCACCTGGGGGAAGCGCGTCATCGCCTCTGCAGCGAGCGCGCCGAGCGGGCGCCCCTTGCGGGCGAGCAGCTCGAGGAGGCGGATGCCGGTGCGGATGCCGTCCCCCGTCGTCGCCTCCTTGAAGAAGACGATGTGCCCCGACTGCTCGCCGCCGAGCACGAGCGAGCCGGACTCGAGGGCGTCGGTCACCTGGCGGTCACCGACGGGGGTCTCGACAACACCGATCCCCCGCGCCTCGAGCGCGCGGCGCAGGCCGAGGTTGCTCATCACGGTGATCGCGACGGCGCGGTTGTCGAGCGCCCCCCGCTCGTCGAGGTCGAAGGCGAAGAGCGCGATCAGCTGGTCGCCGTCGACGACCTCGCCGTTGGCGTCGACGGCGATCAGCCGGTCGGCGTCGCCGTCGAAGCCGAGGCCGACGTCGGCGCCGCTCGCGAGCACCTCGGTGGCGAGCGCCGCGGGGTCCGTGGAGCCGCTCCCGGCGTTGATGTTCGTGCCGTCCGGCTCGGCGCCGAGGATCGTCAGCTCCTGGCCGAGGGCTCCGAAGACGACGGGGGCGACGGCGCTCGCCGCGCCGTTCGCGCAGTCGAGGACGACCGAGAAGCGCGCCCCGCCGAGGTGGGAGGAGTGGACGAGGGCCTCGATGTAGTCCCGCGCCGCGGCGGGCTCGGCGACGATCACGCCGACCCCCGCACCGACGGGGCCGGCGACGCCGGGGGCCTGACGGGAGAGGAGGATGTCGAGGTCGTTCTCGATCGACCGCTCGGTGGCGTCGTCGAGCTTCTGACCGCCGCGGGCGAGCAGCTTCACCCCGTTGTCGGGGAAGGGGTTGTGCGAGGCCGAGACGACGGCGGCGGGAAGGTTGCGCTGCTGCGCGAGGAAGGCGATCCCCGGTGTCGGCAGCACGCCGAGGTCGATGACGTCCACCCCCTCCGCGGCGACGCCGGCGGCGAAGGCGGCGAGGAGCAGTGTGCCCGAGCGGCGTGTGTCGCGGCCCACGAGGAAGCTCGATCCCCCGAGGTGCCGCGCCGCCACCCTTCCGAGGGCGAGCACGATCTCGGGGGTGAGGCCCTCGTTGGCGACCCCACGGATGCCGTCGGTGCCGAAGACGACCGACACCGGCGCGATCAGCGCTTGGAGTACTGCGGCGCCTTGCGGGCCTTCTTCAGGCCGTACTTCTTGCTCTCCTTCTCGCGGGCGTCGCGCGTCAGCAGGCCGGCCTTCTTGAGGGCCCCCCGCAGCTCGGGGTCGAGCGCGATGAGGCCACGGGCGATACCGAGACGGAGCGCTCCCGCCTGGCCGGAGATGCCACCGCCGTCGATCGTCGCGTCGACGTCGAAGCGCTCCTGCTGGGCGGACACGCGCAGCGCCTCGGTGGCGTGCATGCGCGCCGTCGCGGAGGGGAAGTACTCCTCGAAGGGGCGCCGGTTGATCGTGATCTTGCCGTCCCCGTCGCGGAGGCGGACGCGGGCGACCGCCGCCTTGCGGCGACCGGTGGACTGGACGAGCGGCTTGGCCATCTGGCTTCTCCTACGAGGCCCGGCGTGCGCCGGGGATCTCGAGCGGCTGGGGTGCCTGCGCGGCGTGCGGGTGCTCCGGGCCGGCGTAGACCTTCAACTTGTTGAGCATCTGGCGGCCGAGGGTGCCCTTCGGCAGCATGCCGCGCACGGCGCGCCGCACGAGCTCCTCGGGCTTGTTGGTGAGCAGGTTGCCGTAGCTCGTGGCCCTGATCCCCCCGGGGTAGCCGGAATGGCGGTAGGCCATCTTCTGCTCGCCCTTGTTGGCCGTGAGCACGATCTTCGCGGCGTTGGTGACGATGACGTGGTCACCGGTGTCGACGTGCGGGGCGAAGATCGGCTTGTGCTTGCCGCGCAGGATCCGCGCCACCTCGGTGGCGAGGCGGCCGAGCACCATGGAATCGGCGTCGACGACGAGCCAGGCGCGCGTGATGTCGCTCGATTTTGGTGAGAAGGTTCGCACCAGGGAAATCTCCGTGTTCATTGCAACGTGGCACCGGCGTATCCGCGCGCCATCTGGCGCCGAAGCACCGGGTAGGAGAGCTTACGGGATCCGGGGGGTGCGGGCAATCGCGACCGCTTCGGCGGTCCCCGCCTCGGAGAGCTGACCGGCCTCGCGCGCCTTGTCGCGAGGGCGACGATCGCCCGGCGGAGGGGACCCGCCGCCGACATGGGGGCTGGCCGCCTACGCCCCGGCGGCCTTGGACTGGACCATGAGGAACAGCTCCCGCGACGGCAACGAGGAGAGCCCGGAGACCCCCGAGCGCAGCGGCGGTCGCGGTCGCGGCGGCTCGTCACCGCGGCGGACCATCTCGACGATCACCCGGACGCGCTCGGCCTCGAGCAGCTCGATGGCCTCGGTGGCCGACTCCGCCTCCGCGGCACACTCCGGCAGCTCGGGGTACTCCGCCCGCCGGACCCACTCCCCGTCCTCCCGCTCGAGCGAGTAGATGACCGCGACGTAGGGGATCGCGAGGTAGTCGCGGAACTTTTCGAACTCGAGATCAACAGCCACGGTGCTCCTTCGCGTGCCGGCGGCACGGCCTGGCGACGCTCGCGCGCCGAGCAACTGCAAAGGCGAGGCCTGCAGACGGCGGCGGTGCGCCTCGGCTCCCCGCCGCGATGCCGGTGCGCACCCCGGGCGGAACTAGACCCCGGAGTAGTGACGCGAGACCGCTCGCCGCTGCTCCGCGGTGGCGACGGTCCAGTCCTGGTCCTCGCTCAAGAACGCGGAGGTCGAGCGCACGCGCTGGACCATCGGGTCGAGGCCGGTCGGCTCACCGCCTTCGGCGTGCGCGCGCGCCTCGGCGATGAGGCGCTTGCGCATCGCGATGATCGCGGCGTCGGAGCTTCCGAGATGATCGCGGCTCGCGTCGGACTCGGGCCCCATGCTCTCCTGCATCGCCTGGTCCTGAGCGCCGACGCCGTAGATCCCGCTCAGCGAGAGCATGTGCGCCTGCAGGCGACGGTCGATCTTGTAGTCGTTCTCCTCGTTCTGCGCGGCGAACGACGTGCCGGGGATGGCTTCGACGTGGATGCCGAGGCCGTCGGTGCAGGAGTGCACCTCCGCGTCGGTGAGGGGACGGTCGGGGTGGTAGGTGATGCTCCAGGCCCAGCAGTGCGTGTCGTCGATCGGCACCCACGCGTGGCCGCCGATCGCGCCGTCGCCGGTCCTCGGGATGTACTGGAAGACGGGCATGATCCACTGCGTCACCCGCCAGTAGTAGCCGCCGTCCGCCGCGTCGCGACGGGCACCGATCAGCAGGCCGTACTCGGTCGGCTCCACGAAGAAGCGGGGAGCGGTGTCGTGGGTCATCACCACGGGATCGATGAGCTCCCCGTAGCCCTGCCAGTACCCGGCGTCGGCGTGGAGGAACGAGACGTGGCTCGAGTCGATCCCGCCTTCCATCGCCTGGGTGAAGCAGACGCTCTCGAAGCGCTTGGAGAGGTAGCGGTAGTCGCTCGGGACGACGCACCACTCGAGGTCGGGCAGGTCCGGGATCAGCTCCGGGGGGCCGAGGTAGGCCCAGATCGCCCCGCCGCGCTCGACCCCCGGGTAGGAGGTGATCTGCACGTGCTCCTTGAAGCGGCTGTTCTCGGGCTCGTTCGGCATGTCGATGCACTGCCCGGTGACGTCGTACTTCCAGCCGTGGTAGGCGCAGCGGAGGCCCGCCTTGTGGTCGGGCGAGTCCTCGCTCTCATTGCGCCCGAAGAACAGCGAGGCGCGACGGTGGGCGCAGAACTCCTGGAGGAAGGCGATGCGCCCCTCGGTGTCGCGGAAGGCCACGAGGCGCTCGCCGAGCAGCGTCGTCCGCACGGGCGGGCTCCACGGGCCCGGGAGCTCTTCGGCGAGCAGCACCGGCACCCAGAAGCGGCGCAGCAGCTCACCCATCGGAGTTCCGGGGCCAGTGTGATTGAGCATGTCGCTCTCATCGGTGAAGACCGGCACGGTGCTCCTCCCTCTTACCTTTGCGGATCAAACATATTGTATGCAATTCGCGCGACGCCGTCCACGGAGTCAGTCACCGGGCACCTTCGGCTCCCAGTTCGGGGTGTGGCGGAACCCTTCGCCGAGCGCCGAGATGGCGATCTCCGCGAAGTCGTCGTCCCCGTGCGGTGAGGTGGTGCCGCCGGCCACGCCGATGCCGCCGAGGATCTGGCTTCCGTGGCGTACGACGTAGCCGCCGGGCAGCGTCGTGAGCATCGGGTCGTTCCAGTCGTGCGGGCCGCGGTGCCCCTCTTTCTCCTGTCGGTTCCAGAACTCGATGACGCCCGCGGTGTCCCGCTCCATCACCGCCGCGGTGTACGCCTTGCGGTGCGCAGCATGGAAGAAGCGCGGCGCCATGCCGTCCATGCGGGCCGCCGCGATGATCTGGCCGTACTTGTCGACGACGACGATGCCGAGGCCCGGCCACATCCGCGGGTTGGCCTCGAGCGCCGCCGCCGAGACGGCCTGGATCACGCGGTTCGCGTCCTCGAGGCTGAGAGTCTTCAGTTCGATCACCGGCCGACCTCCTTACTCTTGATGGTCCACGAGGCCGAGGATCTCCACCCGCGGGTAGCCGTTGCCACCCCCGAGATCCGCCTCGATGATGTGCATCCGCGCGCCCTCCGCCGGCGGCTCGGCGTCCCAGCGCCGGCGGACCGCCTCGCCGATCTCCCCCGACCCGACGAAGAACGTCGCCTGCGTGAGGTTCCCGAGGCCGCCGCCCGCTCCGCCGAGGAGGATCGCGGCGCGCTCCAGGATCAGCGTGATCTGGTCGTCGAGGTCCTCCTGCGCGCCGAACAGCCGCGAGGAGGTGACGAGGTTCGCCGTGAGGGCGCCCATCGACATCGGATCGCCGTGCTGCACGCCGGGGATCTCGAGCACCTCGCGACGGGCACCCAACAGGGCGAGCACCTGGATCGCGACGTTCACTCCGTCGGGATGGACACCGGGCACGTACTTGTGCGGCGGCCGGTCGGCGGCGTCCGGGTACCAACGCTCCCAGACGTCGTTCAGGATCGGGCGCTCGAGCACGTCGCGGAGGAAGAAGGTGACGCGCACGACGTCGCCTCGCGTCGCGCCGGCGGCGTCGAGGAAGCGGTCCATCGTGTCGAGCACCTCGGCGAGCTGGGCACGGGTGCGCTCCTCGCCGGCCGGGCCGCCCGCCGGTCGAGCCCGGAGCAGGGGCGCGAAGACGAGGTCGCCGATGCGCATCCCGTCGGCCGGCGCACCGCCCTGCGGGTCGATGAAGACCTCGCGCAGCATCGGCGCGGTCATCGTTGGCCCCCGACGACCGCGATCATCTCCACGCTGATCTCAAAGCGCGGGGTGATGAAGTTCACGAGCGGGTTGAAGGCCGGCTTCGGGTCGATGTCGGCGAAGGCGCGTGCGAACTCCGCGCGCGCCGGCGCGATGTAGTCCGCGGTCTTGCCGAACGCGTTCAGCTGCACGATGTCGTGAGGGGAGCCTCCGGCGGCCACCGCGAGCTCGCGCAGCGTCTGGAAGGTCCGGGCCGCCTCGGGGACGAGGCCACCGGGGGCGAGTTCGCCCGTCGCGCCGTCGATGCCGTGGCAGCGCGAGCTGAAGATCATCTCGCCGATGCGCACCGTCGGGTCCCGCGCCGGTATCCCCGGCAGGTCAAAGCGCGTCCTCCTCGCGTTGAGCACGCCCACGAAGTCGAGGCGCACGAGCTCACCCGGAGGGAGCTCGGCGAGGATGACCTTGTACGCCGGGCGGTCGGCCGGATCCGGGAAGACCGCCTCCCACCATTGGCCGTTGACCGGCTCACGGTGCTCAATGTCGGTGACGTAGGCCACGGCGCGGCCGACGTTGTCGAGGGAGCCCCCAGCGCTCTCCATCAGGAAGGCCATCTTCTGGTACGCCGCGGCGACCTGCTCCTCGAGGCCGCCGACCGGCTCACCGGTCTCCGGGTCACAACCGTTGATGCCGCCGGCGACGACGAGGTCCTCGACGCGCAGCCCGAGAGGGAGCGTCGCCCGTGCCGCCTCCGGATAGACCTCGAACAGCGTGTGCAACCCACTCACTGGCCTGCTCCCTCTTCGGCGACGATCTCAAGCATCACGCGCAGCGCCCCGGCGCCGTAGCGGACGAGGTGCAGCGGCGGGCGGGCGGCGGCGTCGGGGAAGCGCTCGGCCCACGGCCCCCCGAGCAGCGGCTCCTCGGCGAGGTCGGCGAGGAAGCCGCGACCTTGCACGACGTCGGACCAGGACATCCCCGCGGCGTCGATCACCGCGTTGACGTTCTCGTAGAGAAAGCGCGCCTGCGCCTCGTTGCCCTCGGCGGGCTGCGCGGTCGCGGGGTCATAGGCGAGCACCCGCGAGCTGAACAGGTAGGCGCCGATCCGCACCGCCATCGGGATCGGGTTCGCGTGCGCGACCCCCGTGAGGTGGATGTCGGTCCGCCGCTCGCCCAGCACCGCGTAGAACTCCATCTGCACGAGCTCCCCCTCGGGGAGGGGGGCGGGCATGAACTTGTAGGTGGGCCGGTCGTTCTCGTCGGGGAACATCGCGACCCAGGGGGGGTTGATCGCCGCGCGGTCGTCGAAGTCCGCGAGGAAAAAGCTCACCTGCCCGATGTTGTCGGTGCTGCCACCGGCCGCCTCGACGGCGCGCCGGAGGTTCTCGTAGGCATTGGCCAGCTGCGCCTCGATGCCGTGGCCGAGCTCGCCACTGTCGGGGTCGCGGCCGTCGATGCGCAGCCCGGTCACGAGGGCGCCGTTGCGGTAGCCGACGGGGATCGGATCGAAGCTCCGGAAGACCTCGGTGAAGCTGTGCATTCACGCCTCGCTTTCGTCCGGCCGACCGCCGGCACCCTTGGCCTGCTCGCTCGCCGTGTCGACGAGCAGCCCGTGCTCCCGCACGAAATCGAGGACGTCGGCCGCCGTCCCCGCGCGGCGCATCGTGCCGCCGCCGATCAGGCACCCCCGGTGCGCGTTCGTGAGCGCCGCCTCGACGCGCTGCTCGACGAGCACGACGCTGCGACCCTCCTGGGCGAGCGATGGCACGTAGCGGTAGAGCAGGTCGTCGGCGATGTTCGGCGAGAGGTTGGAGGTCGGCTCGTCGAGGAGGATGAGCGACGGCTCGGTCATCAGCGCCCGCGCGAGCGCGAGCTGCTTGCGCTCGCCCCCCGAGAGCTTGTGCGCCGACGTGCCCCGCTTGGCACGCAGTTGCGGAAAGCGCTCCAGCGATGCCTCGATGCGCTGACCGAGCAGTGCCCGCGACAACAGGTAACCGCCCATCTTCAGGTTCTCCATCACCGACAGACCCGGGAAGACGTCGTGCAGCTGCGGGACGTAGCCGACGCCGAGACGGCTGAGGTAATCGGCGTGGCGGCCGGTCACCTCCTCCTCCTCGTAGAGGATGCGACCGGAGTGCGCGCGCGCCTCGCCCATGATCGTCTTCAAGATCGTGCTCTTGCCGGCACCGTTCGCGCCCACGATGGCGACGATCTCCCCCGGCGCGCTCGAGAAGCTGACGCCGCGCACGACGGGCTCGGCGTAGCCGGCGGACAGCTCCTCGACCCGCAGGCGGTCGCTCATCGGCGGCCCAGGTAGGCGGCGCGCACGTCGTCGTTCGCCGCGACCGTCTCGAAGCTCCCCTGGGTGACGACCGAGCCGTTGGCCATCGCGACCACGTGGTCACAGGACTTGCGGATGAACTCCATCTCGTGCTCGACGAGCACGATGCAGACCCCCGCGCCCTTCATCCGCTCGAGGTCCTGGCTGAGGCGTTCGAGCACCCCCGGCGCGAGGCCCACCGAGGGCTCGTCGAGGAGCAGCACCTTCGGGTTCGCCATCAGCGCCCGCAGGTAGTCGACGATCTTGCGCTGGCCACCGGAGAGCTGGTCGGCGCGCACCTCGGCGTGGCTGGTCATGCCGAACAGGTCGAGGAGCTCGAGGGCACGGGCCCGAGCGGCCCGCTCCTGCGCCGTCCAGCTGCGCGGCCGCAGCAACGCCGTGAGGAGGCGGTCGCCGCGCTGTTCGGGCTGGGCGACGATGAGGTTGTCGACGACGCTCAGACGCTCGAAGGTGCGCGCCGTCTGGAAGGTGCGGAGTATCCCCCGCCGCCCCCGCGCGTCGGACGAGAGACGGCTCACGTCCTCGCCGAACAGCCGCACCGTTCCACCGGCCCCCCGCAGCGCGCCGGCGATGACGTTCAGCAGCGACGTCTTCCCGGCGCCGTTCGGGCCGATCAGCCCGGTCACGGCCCCCGCTCGGAAGTCGATCGAGACGCCGTCGACGGCACGCACGCCGCCGTAGGTGACGACGATCTTCTCGACGCCGAGGCCCTCCGCGATCGCCACCTCAGCGCGGCCCGACAGCGGGCCCGGTGGTGGCGACGGCAGCGCTTCCTGGCGCGGTCGCGTCGGCCGTGCTCGCCACGCCCGGGCGGGAGGTGGCACTGCGGCGGCGCAGCCGGCGGGGGCGGTCCGAGCCGCCGGTGAGCGCGTCGAAGGCCGGGTTGACCGCCAGTCGCAGGCTCCCTCGCTCGGGTATCAGCCCCTGCGGTCGGAACCACAAGACGATGATGTAGACGACCCCGATGAGGATCCACTGCAGGTTGTTGATCAGCCCCGGGTAGCCGATCGCCGGGAGGAAGGAGGGCGCCTCGGCGAGGAAGACGCCGACCACGAAGGCGCCGAGGAGCGCGCCCTTGTCGTTCGCGATCCCACCGAGGATGACGCATTGCAACAGCACGAAGGTCTCGGCGTACTGCCACGCCGCAGGGGACCACGCACCGATGTACTGGACGAGCAACGCGCCGGCGAGGCCGGCGATCGCCCCGCCGGCGACGAAGACCTTCATCTTCATCGCCCAGGCGTACTTGCCGATCGAGGCCGCGGCGTCGTCGTCGTCGCGCAGCGCCCGCAGCGACCTGCCGAACGGCGACATGCTGATCCGCTTGCAGATGACGTAGCCGATGGCCGTGAGCACCATCGCGTACCCCGCGTAGATCCAGTCATAGGTTGCGGTGGAGACGTTGAGGTGGCCACTGAGCGGCGAGGGCACCGCCGCGAGCCCGGCGTTCCCGTTGAAGATGTGGATGTCGTTGGAGATCACCTGCGTGGCGATGATGCTGATCGCGAGCATCGTCGCCGCCTGGTAGTCGCGTCGCATCTTGCGCATCGTGACGGGGCCCATGATGAGCGCGAGCAGGCCGCCCGCCAACGCGCCCGCGAGGAGCGGCAGCGGGAAGGGGAGATTGATCCCCCAGAAGTAGGTCTCGCTCAGCGCGTGGCCGTTCGAGGCGGGGCCGATGCTCGTGATCGCCGCGGCGTAGGCCCCGGCGGACTCGAAGATGATGAAGCCGAAGTTGGCGATCCCGCTGAGGCCGATCTGGAGGTTGAGGGCGAGCGCGCCGAGGCCGTAGACGCCGAAGTAGATGACGATGGTCGCCAGGTAGTAGCTCACTACGCGGTCACCTGGACCTTCTCCCAGAGCTCACCGAAGAAGCCCTGCGGTCGCACCATCAGCATCACGAGGAGCACCCCCACCGCGATCACCACGTTGTACTCGGCGGCGCCGAAGGCTCCTGAGATCTGGATGGCGAGCGCGAGGATGAGGGCCGACAGGGCCGCGTACCCGACGGCCCCGATGCCGGCCACGATCACCGCCGCGAGGATGTAGGGGAGGAACGTCGTCCCTGTCTGGAACGAGACCGTGAGGTAGCTGAGGGCGAGCGCCACCCCGCCGAGGCCGCAGAGCGCACCCGAGGTGAGCCACGTCACCGTCACGACGAGCGAGGTGCGGATCCCCGAGGCTCGGGCGAGCGCGGTGTTCGCCGCGGTGGCGCGGATCGCGACGCCGAGCTTGGTGTAGTGCAGCATCCCTTCGAGGAGGGCGACGATGACGGCAGCGGAGGCGACGATGATCAGCTGGGTCGTCGTGAAGGTCATCCCGAGGAAGGCGTGGATGGCGCCCTGCGGAAAGGAGAACTGGTAGACGTTGCTACGGGTGATCGCCCCCATCCCGAAGTCGACGATCAAGGACACCGCGACCGACAGGATCGCCATCGTGAACAGCCGTGCCCCCCGTCGGGCGAAGGCGCGGTAGATCGTGCTCCCGATGAGCAGCGAGGTGAGGGCGACGGCGACCGCCGCGAGCAGGGCAGCGACCCAGATCGAGACCCCGTTCTCATTCAGCAGGAGTGCGACGAGCGCGCCCATGCTCATCAGCGAGCCGTAGGCGAGATTCAGCACGTTCGTCATCCCGAACTGCAGCGAGAAGCCCATCGCGCCGAGCGCGAGCACGGCGCCGCTCACGATCCCGAAGCCGATCCCCGAAGCTAGGAGTTGCACCGCCAGCTACTTCCCCTTGTCTGCGCATCGCGCGAGATGGTGCCGTGCCGCTCAGCGGCCAAGGCGTCGGGCTGGGCTCCGGGGCGACCGTCGTCGTCCGGAGCCCAGCGGCCCGACCAAGTGCTGCAATCCGCGGGAGGGATCAGCCGGGGTACTTCTGAATCTGGCTGGTGGTGACCACCCCGTTGGGAAGGGGCTTCACTGATCCGTTGGCGAGGTACTGCTCGGCCACCTGCCCGGCGAAGGAGTTGTGCCACTTGTTGAAGTTGTAGGGGCCCGCCGGGCCGATGTACTGGATCTTCTTCCCCTGCTTCAGCAGCTGGACGCCCTTCGCGTAGCTGTAGACGACGACCTTGCCCGGACCGGGATTGCCGACGCCGTTGATGAAGCTGTTGTAGACCGACGGCTTGATCGAGTGCGCGGCCGTCATCGCGAGCGCCTCGAGGATGAAGCTCCCGTACCCCCCGAGGAAGAAGGGGTTCTGCAGGTAGCTGAGCGCGTTCGGGATCTTCGACTTGTTCGCCACGAGTCCCTGCTTCTCAAGGTTCGTGGCGGGGTTCGGGCTGGACACGGACTCGACCACGCCGGCGAAGGTCTGGGCGAACTTGCTCTTGCCGATCGCGCCCTGCACCGCCTGGATGTACGTCGGGAGCGCGCTCGCCTCGGTGCCGATGAGCTTGGTGCTGGTCGCCTTGGGGTTCTGCTGGAACCACTCGCCGAAGAACGTGCCGGCAGACTGCGGGTCGGTCTCGGTCATGATCGCCTGCGGGTGCTCGGAGATCAGCCGCGCCACCTGGGACTGGTACGACGGCTGGTCGGGCTGCAGGTTGACCTGTGAGACGAGATCGAGGTGGAGTTCCTTGATCGCCGTGAGCACGCCCGGCAGGTCGCCCTGGGAGCCCTGGTCCGAGCCGAAGACCGTGGCGACGCGCAGGTCGCCCAGCCGCTTGGCGTAGATCGCCATCGAGATGCCGTTCGCCGAGTCCGGCGGGTTGGTGCGCCAGAAGAAGTTGTACGGGCTGCGGTTGAACTCGGACTCGCCCGCGCCGCCGAACATCACGATCTTGTCCTTGTTGAGGATCGGGACGAGCGTCGGCGCCTCGGTGCTCTGTGGACCGGCGATCGCCACCACGTTGGAGTGCGTCGCGAGGAACTGCTGCATCAACGGGAGCGCGTCAGCGGGGTCGTTCTTGGTGTCGATCTCCGCCAGCGTGAGCTGATGGCCGAGGATCCCCCCGGCGTTGTTGATCTCGTAGGCGGCGGGCACGGCGATCGCGTAGCCCAACTGCCCGATGAACGCGGAGCCCCCGGAGAAGGGGCTGAGCAACGGAATGACCACCGGTGACCCACTGAAACGCGGCTGGCTCGACGCGGCCGCCGTCACCGAGGTGCCGACCACCCCCCCGAAGGCCAAGCACGCTGCCAGCACAGACATCGCCTTTTTACGCACCGTTTTCCCCCATTTCTGACCGCGCGCCAGAGCAGCAGTGACGCGGTCGTCCCCCGTCGTAAACCCGACTGAATACAGGATACGGTTTACGGTATTAAATGTCAACGCACTGCGATCCGGCCGAAATCAGCCGGCCGGGTCAGCGCGAGGTGAGCCTCTCCATGGTGGTTTCGATCGCATCCATGCGGTGCGCGTCGAGAAGCTCCGCGACGAGGGCGAGGTCGCGGGCGCGCACCGCCGCAAGGATCGCAGTGTGCTCGGCCTTCCGGCGCGCGTGCACCTCGGGGTCCGAGCTCGTGTAGGACCAGTACGGCTCGGAGTTGTCCCACAGCTGGTTGAGCAGCCGGATGTAGCGGTCCCAACCCGACGGTTCGACGATCGCCAGGTGAAACCGCCGGTTCGCGAGCCCGAGGCTGCGCGAGTCGCCGACCTCCGCGGCCGCGTCCATCGTCGCCAGGCAGGCTTCCATCGTCCCCAGCTCGTCGTCGCCGATCGCCGGCAATGACACCGCGAGCGCGTCCGTCTCGATGATGCCCCGCAGCTGCACGATCTGGAGCAGCTCCTCGGGCGAGACCTCGACGACGTACGTGCCGCGATGGGGCTCGGTGCGGATCAGCCCCTCGCCCTCAAGGAGCTTCAGCGCCTCGCGTACCGGCACGCGGCTCACGCCCAGCTGGTTCGCGAGCTGTTCCTGGATGATCTTGCTGCCGGGGGGGAGCTCGCGAGAGACGATCAGCCGCCGCAATTCGCCGAGAATCGCCTCGTGTGCCGTGATCGGCCGTACGAACTGGGTCACGTGTACTCCCTCGATGCCAAGACTCTTTGAATTCGCAGGTCCCGTGCGAGAGCTAGGAGCGCGCCCTGTCTTGTCCGTCGGACGGCGCGCCCGAGGTGTCACGCCGGACCCGCTGCGGCCAGTCGATGTAGTGGTGGAAGCCCTCACCGAGCGCGGCGAAGGCGACGTCCGCGAACTCCTCGTCACCGATGTGCGCGTTGCCGCCGGCAACCCCGATCCCGCCGACCACCTGGTCACCGAAGGCGACCACCATGCCGCCGGGGAGGGTGGTGACCATCGGGTCGTTCCAGTCGTGCGGACCCCGATGGCCCCGCTGCTCCTGCTCGTTCCAGAACTTGATCACACCGGCGGTGTCGCGCTCGAAGGTCGCGCCGGTGTAGGCCTTGCGGTGCGCCGCCTTGCCGAAACGCGCCGAGCGCCGGTCCATGCGCGCGGAGGCGATGATGTCACCGGCCTTGTCCACGACGAACACCGCGATGCCGTCATGATCGTGCTGCTCCGCGTGGGCGATCACGGCGTCGATCACCCGACGCGCGTCCTGCAGGCTGAGCACCCGCTGCTCGATCACGGCGTCACCCCTTCGTCCCTCAATGCATCCAATATCAATGCATCCAATATACAGTCACGTGCTGACCAACTGGGCGTTGGGGAGCGCGGCGCTGCGCGGGCGACCCGAGCGAGCCCGCGGGCGGGCGGCGATCTCGTCCCAATCGCACGCGGGCGCATTTCGTCCCGGGCGGCACGACCAGGGCAAAGCGCTCGCCGCACCGGGCGGGTGCCGCGCCCTCCGCCACAGACCTCCCCGACGGGGAGGCTCCGAAGTGCTGCTCAGCGCACGGCCCCGCCGAGGTGCTCGGGGTACTCGACCGCAATCAGGCAGAGGCCGATCGCCGGCGCCGGTGAGGGGAGGCCGCCGCGGTCAGGTGCGCGCAGGCGCGCCGCCACCTCGGCGGCGGTCCGCCGCCCGCGGCCGACGGCGACGAGCATCCCCACGATCGAGCGCACCATCTGGTGGCAGAAGGCGTTCGCCTCGATCTCGAAGCAGACGAGCGCGTCGTCGCGGGTGAAGCGCGTGCCGATCACCCGCCGCCGAAGCGGACCCGGCTCGCGCCCCTTCGGCTGACGGCAGAACGCCGAGAAGTCGTGCTCACCGCAGAGCGCATCGGCCGCGACGCGCATCGCCGCGAGGTCGAGCTCCCCCGGGAGGTGCCACGAGGCGGCGCGGTAGAGCGGGTCGCGACGGTCGCCGCAGTCGATCACGTAGCGGTAGCGGCGGGCAGTCGCGCTGCGGCGGGCGTCGAAGCCCTCCGGGGCGACGAAGGCGCGCCGGGTGACGACGTCGGGGGCGAGGATCTTCGAGAGCGAACGGCTGAGCGGCACCACCTCGGCGAAGGGCTCGGCGGCGAGGCCGAGGCGCTCGAGGTAGGCGGGATCGACATCGGCGTGCACCACCTGCGCGACGGCGTGCACCCCGGTGTCGGTGCGCCCCGCGCAGCCGGTCTCTGCGGCAGCGCCGGTGATCTGCTCGAGCGCCGCCTCGAGGGCCCCCTGCACGGTGCGCTGCCCTCGCTGGGTGGCGAAGCCGTGGAAGCCGCTCCCGTCGTACGAGCAGTGCAGGACGACGCGCACCGGCTGGGGCGCGAGCTGCGGCGCGGCCTCGCTCAAAGCTCTCTTGCGGCGTCGTCGAGGGACTCGCGGGTGACCGAGAGCGAGATGCCGTCGCCGTAGTCGGTGACGAGGGCGATCGGCACCGCGACCTGGCGCCGCGAGAAGAGGTGGCCGTGGTGGACGACGAGGGCGACGAGCGCTCCGCTCGTCATCTCGACGATGACGCCGTCGAGCCGCCCGGCGGGGCCGTCGGTGGCCTGCACCCTGGTGTAGGCGTCGAGTGGCGCCTCCCCCGGCGGGACCACCTCGCGCGCCGCGAGCGGCGGGATCTGGAAGCCGAGGCCGTAGCGGCCGCCGGCGAGGTTGCTGGCGATGATCTGCCTCGTCGTCAGAGGTGGCGGCACCTCGTAGTGGACCGCCTCTGGGAAGCCGGCGAGCTCGGCGGCGGGGAAGTCGAGGTCAACCTTGCCGTTCGCGGAGCTGACGTGCGAGAACTCGACGAGGCGGGGCGCGACCCCGGCGTCGTCGGGAGAGATCACGGCGTGGGTGGCGTGCCCCCTCGCGGCGCTACAGAGGAGCCGACTGAGCTGGCCGACGTCGGCGCCACGGCAGGCAGCCGGGGTGCCGAAGTCGATGCGCGCCTCGCTCACCGGGAGGCGCCGGGTGCTTTGGTCAGACGAACTCGACGCGGGCCATCGGGGCGTTGTCCCCCGGGCGCGGGCCGAGCTTCAGGATCCGGAGGTAACCGCCCTGCCGGTCCGCGTAGCGCGGGCCGATCTCGGCGAAGAGCTTGTGCGCCATGTCCTTGTCCCGGATGTAGGCGACCACCTGGCGCTGGTTGTGCACTCCGCCGTCGCGCGCCTTGGTGATGATCTTCTCCGCGATCGGTCGCAGCGCCTTGGCCTTGGCCTCGGTGGTGACGATCGCCTCGGCGGCGATGAGGCTCGCGACGAGGTTGCCGAACATCGCCTTCTGGTGGGCGGCGTCGCCGCCGAAGCGGCGCCCCTTCTTCGGGGTGCCCGGCATCAGTAACCGCCGCCTGCGAGCGACAGGCCGCGCTCGTCGAGGCGCTGGATGACCTCGTCGAGGCTCTTCTGGCCGAAGTTCGTGATCGCCAGCAGGTCGTCGTGGGTGCGCTCGATGAGCTCGCCGATCGTGTTGATCTGCGCGCGCTTCAGGCAGTTGCGGGGACGCTCGGAGAGGTCGAGGTCCTCGATCGGCTGGTCGAGGTCGGGCGAGCCGGAGGTCGTCGTGGCGACGTCGCCCAGCTCGAGCCCCTCGGCGTCCTCGGTGAGCTCGGCGACGAGGCGCACGAGGGTGCGCAGCGTCTGGCCGGCCGAGGCGAGGGCGGCGCGCGGCGTGAGCGAGCCGTCGGTCTCGACGTCGAGGACGAGGCGGTCGAAGTCGGTGGACTGCTCGACGCGCGTCGGCTCGACGGTGAACGAGACCCGGCGCACCGGCGAGAAGATCGAGTCGACGGGGATCACGCCGATCGTCGAGGACTGCTTGTTCCGCTCCGCGGAGACGTAGCCCTTGCCGCGCTCGATCGTCACGTCCATCGCGAGGCGGCCCTTGGCGTTCACCGTCGCGAGGTGCAGGTCGGCGTTCAGGACCTCGATGTCCGAGGTCGCCTTCAGGTCGGCGCCGGTCACCTCGGCCGGGCCGCGCACGTCGACGCGCAGCGTCACCGGCTCGTCCGACTCGGAGGTGATGACGAGGTCCTTCAGGTTCAAGATGATGTCCGAGACGTCCTCCTTCACCCCCTGGAGGAAGGTGAACTCGTGGAGGGCGTCGTCAAAGCGGACCTGGGTGACCGCCGCGCCGGGGATCGACGAGAGCAACGTCCGACGAAGGGAGTTGCCGAGCGTGTGACCGAATCCGGGGTCGAGCGGTCCGATGGCGAACCGTTGCCGGTTGCCTTCCTCCTCGTCGATGGCCTCGACGGTCGGCCGCTGGATGATGAGCATCAGGGGTTGCTCCTCGCTTCTTCCGCTTTTTGGGTTACTTGGAGTACAGCTCGACGATGAGCTGCTCGCGAACTTGGGTGTCGATCTGCTCGCGGACCGGCAGGCTCCGCACAGTGACGTTGAGGGCGTTCTCGCCCACCTCGAGCCAGTTCGGGACCTGGCGGTCGACGAGGTCGAGGTTCTGCCGGACGACGATCATCTCCTCGTCGGCGGGCTTCAGCGCGACGACGTCGCCGATGCGCACCCGCGCCGAGGGGATGGAGACGCGCTTGCCGTTCACGGTGATGTGGCCGTGGGTGACGAGCTGGCGGGCCTGGTTGCGCGACGAGCCCCAGCGGGCCCGGTAGGCGATGTTGTCGACGCGTAGCTCGAGCATGCGCAGCAGGTTCTCGCCGGTGATGCCGCTCTGGCGGTTCGCCTCCTCGTAGAGGTTGCGGAACTGCACCTCCAAGACGCCGTAGATACGGCGCGCCTTCTGCTTCTCGCGCAGCTGGGTCTGGTACTCCGACCCCTGGCGGGTGCGGTCACGACCGTGGTCACCCGGGGGGTAGGGGCGGCGTTCCACCGGGCACGAGGTGCTCTCGCACTTCGGTCCCTTCAGGAACAGCTTGACCTTCTCTCGGCGGCACAGGCGGCACACCGGTCCGGTGTAGCGGGCCATCTTCGTCTCCTTTTCGGCCGCTACACGCGGCGCCGCTTCTTGGGGCGGCAGCCGTTGTGCGGGATGGGGGTCACATCTTTGATGCCGGTCACCTCGATGCCGGTGGCGGCGAGCGAGCGCACCGCGGTCTCGCGACCGGAACCCGGGCCGCGCACGAGGACGTCGACGCGGCGCACGCCCTGCTCCATCGCCCGCTGCGCGCACTGCTCGGCGGCCATCTGGGCGGCGAAGGGGGTCGACTTGCGCGAACCCTTGAAGCCGACGTTACCGGCGGAGGCCCACGCGATCACGTTGCCCTCGTGGTCGGTGATCGAGACGATCGTGTTGTTGAACGAGCTCTTGATGTGCGCGACGCCGTGGGTGACGTTCTTGCGCTCACGCCGGCGCGGCCTGCGGCCGCCGGGACGGGCTGTGGGTCTCGCCATCTACTTGCGCACCTTCTTCTTCCCGGCGACGGTCTTCTTCGGCCCCTTGCGGGTGCGGGCGTTGGTGTGGGTCCGCTGGCCGTGCACGGGGAGGCCCCGGCGGTGGCGGATCCCTTGGTACGAGCCGATCTCCATCTTCCGCTTGATGTCCTGGGCGACGTCGCGGCGGAGGTCTCCCTCGACCTTCAGGTTGGCGTCGATGTAGCTGCGGAGGCGGGCGACCTCCTCGTCGGTGAGGTCACGGACGCGGGTGTCGAGGTTGACCTCCGCGGCCGCGCAGATCTCCTTGGCCTTGGTCGGGCCGATGCCGTAGATGTAGGTGAGCGCGATCTCGAGCCGCTTCTCGCGGGGGATGTCGACGCCGGAGAGTCTCGCCATCGATCAGCCCTGCCGCTGCTTGTGGCGCGGGTTCTCGCAGATCACCATGACCACCCCATGGCGGCGGATGGTCTTGCACTTCTCGCACATCGGCTTCACGCTCGGTCGTACCTTCATCTCGAAATCCCTCGGGGTAGCTGCCGTTCCGGCAGGGCTGACGCCGTCAGATGCTCGGCGGCTACTTGTAGCGGTAGGTGATCCGTCCGCGGCTGAGGTCGTAGGGGGTGATCTCGACCTGCACCTTGTCGCCCGGCAGGATGCGGATGCGGTGCATGCGCATCTTCCCCGAGCTGTGGGCGAGCACCTTGTGGCCATTCTCGAGCTCGACGCGGAACATGGCGTTCGGCAGCGGCTCGGAGACGGTGCCTTCGAGCACTATCGCGTCTTCCTTCGGCTTCGGCAGTTCGTCCTCCTTGGACACGACAGGGACGCGGAGTCCTCGTCGGTCGGTTCATTGATCCCCGCAAGTGCTTCCGGGGGGTACCGTTTCGTTGCCCCGGCGGCGCGCACTACAAGCGCCGCAAGAGGCGAAGAGTCATCATAGCGCCTGAGCAGGCGCTCCGTCACGGGCGGGTGAGCACCTCCGGCCCGTCGTCGGTGACCACGATCGTGTGCTCGAAGTGCGCCGACAGGCTGCCGTCCGCGGTGACGACGGACCAGCCGTCAGCGAGCTCGCGGGTCTCGGGGCCGCCGACGTTCACCATCGGCTCGATCGCGAAGACGTTGCCCACCTTCAGCTTCGGGCCCGGCGTCCCCGGCCAGTAGTTCGGGACCTGCGGCTCCTCGTGCATCGCGGTGCCGATCGCGTGCCCGACGTAGTTCCGCACCACCGAGAAGCCCGCTTGCTCGGCGACCTCCTGGACGGCCCGGCCGATGTCGTGCAGGCGCTTGCCGGGGCGCATCTCCTCGATACCCGCCTCGAGGGAGGCCTCGGTGACCTCGATGAGGCGCCGCGCGAGCGGGCTGATCTCGCCGACGCCGGCGGTGTAGGCGGCGTCGCCGTGGTAGCCCTCGATGATCGCCCCCTGGTCGATCGAGATGATGTCGCCGTCCTTCAACAGGTAGTCGCCAGGGATGCCGTGCACGATCATCTCGTTCGGCGAGGTGCAGATCACCGCCGGGAAGCCGTGGTAGTTGAGGAAGTTCGAGCGGGCGCCGCGGCGCTCGATCACCTCGCGGGCGACCCGGTCGATGTCGGCGGTGGTCGCCCCGGGACGGATCGCGGCGCGCGTCTTGTCGATGATCTCGGCGACGACGCGGCCCGCCTTGCGCATCTTCGCTATCTCCTCCGGGCTGCGGATCAATCCTCGTCCCCCTCGGCGGCTGCCGACCCCTCGTTGCCGTCGGCGGCGTCGAGGCGCTCGTCGATGCCGGTCACGATCTCCTCGGTGATCTCGTCGGGCTCGCCGTCGCCGCGCACCGTGAAGAGAAGGGCCTTGGCCTTGTAGCGGTTGATGAGCGGGGCGGTCTCCTCCTCGTAGAGGTCGAGGCGGCGGCGGATCGCGGCCTCGGTGTCGTCCTCGCGCTGGATGACCTCGCCGCCGCAGACGTCACAGATCCAGTCGACGCGCGGGCGGTTCGCCGTCGAGTAGTTCGCCCCACAGTCCGCGCAGACCCGGCGCGCCGAGAGGCGCGCGAGGACGACGCGCGTCGAGACGTGCAGGTTGACCACCGCGTCGAGGGAGACGGGCTGGAGGAGCTCGTCGAGCTTCTCCGCCTGCACGAGGGTCCGCGGGAAGCCGTCGAGGACGAAGCCGCGCTCGTCGTTGTCGTCCATCTCGAGGCGCTCCCCCACCATCTTGAGGAGCAGCTCGTCGGGGACGAGGTCGCCGGCGTCCATGTAGTGGCGAGCCTCGAGGCCGAGGGGGGTCCCGGCCCGCACGTTGGCGCGCAGCATGTCGCCGGTCGAGATGTGCGGGATGGCGTAGTGGTGCGAGAGGCGCAGGCATTGCGTCCCTTTTCCCGCGCCCTGCTTTCCGAGGACGATGAGCCGCGCGCCCCGTCGCACCTAGCGGAGGAAGCCCTCGTAATTACGCATCGTCAGCTGGCTGTCAATCTGCTTGTTGGTCTCCAGCGCGACGCCCACGCTGATGAGCAGCGTGGTTCCGAAGAACGGGATGCCCTGAATGTGCCAGGCGGCGAGGATCGCCGAAGGGATAAGCGCCACCGCCGCGAGGAAGAACGCGCCGGCGAGGGTGATGCGGTTGAGGATGTGCGAGAGGTAGGCCTCGGTCGGCGCCCCGGGGCGGATGCCCGGGATGTAGCCGCCCTGCTTCCTGATCGTGTCCGCCTGCTGGTACGGGTCGAACTGCACCTGCACGTAGAAGAAGGTGAAGACCACGATGAACAGGCCGTAGAGGATGAGGTAGACGCCGTTGGTCGGCGAGAGCAGGTTGTTCGTCACCCAGTTGTGCACCCCGGCCCACGGCAGGACCGAGGAGAGGAGCACCGGGATGTAGAGCAGCGAGCTCGCGAAGATGATCGGGATCACGCCCGCCTGGTTCACCTTGAGCGGGATGTAGGTGCTCTGCCCGCCGTACATCCGCCGCCCCTGGACGCGCCGCGCGAAGGTCACGGGGATGCGCCGTTGGCCGAGCTCGACGGTGACGATCGCGACGAGCAGGAGCGCCCAGACGAGGATGATGATCACCACCCCGGCCGCGTGCTTGGACTCCTTGATGTAGTCGAGGTCGAGGGGGATCGTCGCGACGACGTTGGAGAAGATGAGGATCGACATCCCCTGGCCGATGCCGCGTTGGGTGATGTTCTCTCCGAGCCACATCACGAAGGCGGTGCCGGCGGTGAGGGTGAGAATGATGAACAGCACGTGCGGCGCGCTGAAGTCGGGGATGAGGTCGGTCGAGGTGGTCGCGCTCGACGAGAAGAGCTGACCCGAGTGGAGCAGGAAGACGATGCCCGACGACTGCATCAGCGCCAGCGCGACGGTGAGGTAGCGGGTCGCCTGTGTGAGCTTGCGCTGGCCGACGGCGCCCTGCTCCCGCCACTCCGCGAACTTCGGGATCACCGTGCCGAGGAGCTGCACGATGATCGACGCCGTGATGTACGGCATGATCCCGAGACCGAGCACCGCGGCGCGCGCGAGCGCGCCTCCGGAGAAGAGGTTGAGGAAGCCCAGCAGCCCCGAGTTCGAGGTCTTGGCGAGGGTCTCGATCTTGGTGAAGGAGACGCCCGGCACGGGGATGTTCGCCCCCAGCTGGTAGACGCCGATCATCAAGAGCGTGAACAGGACCTTGTTGCGGAGGTCCCGGACGAGGAAGATGTTTCGGATCGTGCCTGGCATCAGAAGCCCCCGCGGGCGCTGCGTCGCACGAGCGGCGCCAACCTACCGGTTGGCCAGCGCGTTGCCCCGCACTGGCGGGCGACGGTCGCCGTAGACGGACGGCACGACCGTCACCGTCCCACCAGCGGCTTCGATGCCGCGGCGGGCGGAGGCCGAGAAGGCGTGCGCCGAGACGGCGAGCTTGCGGTGGATCTCGCCGCCACCGAGCACCTTCACCATGCCCTTGTGGTGCACGATCCCCGCGGCGCGCAGCGACTCGGGTGTGATCTCGGTGTCTTCGAGGGCCTCGAGGATGTCGAGGTTGACGACGTTGTACTCGACGCGGAACGGGTTGGCGAAGCCGCGCAGCTTCGGGACGCGCTGGGTGAGCGGGAGCTGGCCGCCCTCGAAGCCCGGCTTCACCGTGTTGCGAGCGTGCTGGCCCTTGGTGCCACGGCCGGCGGTCTTGCCGCCCTTGCCGGCGATGCCGCGCCCGACGCGGCGACGGTCGCGGCTCGAGCCGGGGGCGGGCGCAAGGTCATGGAGTCTCATCAGGCGCTCACTTCGTCAACGTCGGCTTTCGGCTTCGCGGCCCGGGCCGAACGCTTGGCCGGCGCCTTCTCTGCGCCGGCAACTTCTTCGACCGACACCAGGTGGGGTACGCGAGCCAGCATGCCACGGATCTCCGGGCGGTCGGGCAGCAGGTTCTCGTGGCCGATGCGGCGCAGCCCGAGGGCGCGCAGCGTGGCGCGGTGCTTCGGCTTGGTGCCGATCCCGGAGCGGATCTGGGTCACCTTCAGGGTGCGGGCGTCGTCAGCCATCTCAACCCGCCTCGACGGCCGTGACGCGCCGCCGCTCGTTGTAGGCGCGCAGCACCCCGGCCGGGGCGACGTGCTCCTCGGGCAGGCCGCGCAGGCGCGCCACCTCGTCGGGGCGCACGAGGTGGCGCAGGCCGGAGATGGTCGCGTGCGCGACGTTGATCGAGTTCGACGTGCCGAGGGACTTGGCGATGATGTCGTGCACGCCGGCCATCTCGAGGATGGCGCGCGCCGCGCCGCCGGCGATGACGCCGGTGCCGGGCGCGGCGGGCTTCAGCAGGATCCGCCCGGCGCCCGCCTTGCCGATGATCGGGTGGGTGATCGTCGAACCCGCGAGGGGCACCTCGAAGAGGTTCTTCTTCGCCTCTTCGATGCCCTTCTGCACGGCCAGTCCGGCCTCCTTGGCCTTGCCGTAGCCGAGGCCGACACGCCCGTGGCCGTCCCCGATCACCATCAGCGCGGTGAAGGAGAAGCGGCGGCCGCCCTTCACCACCTTGGCGACGCGGTTGACCTTGATCGTCCGTTCCTCGAACTGGTTGTCGGGCACTAGAACTCCAATCCCTCGCCGCGCGCCGCCTCGGCAAGCGCTGCGACTCTGCCGTGGTAGCGGGAGCTCCCACGGTCGAAGACCACCTGTTGCACACCCTTGTCCTTGGCGCGCGTCGCGATGAGCTTGCCCACCTCGCGCGCCGCGTCGACGTTGCCGCCTGAGCTCGAGCGCAGCGCCGCCTCGACGGTGGAGGCGGCGGCGATCGTCCTGCCCGCCTCGTCGTCGATCACCTGGGCGACGATGTGGCGGTTCGAGCGGAAGACGGCGAGACGGGGGCGCTCCGGCGTGCCGTGCACCTTCTTGCGGACACGGTCGTGGCGGCGCTGACGCAGCCTGTCGAGCTTCGCGGCCTGACTCATCACTTGCCTGCCTTTCCGGCCTTGCGCCGGACGACCTCGCCGAGGTAGCGCACGCCCTTGCCCTTGTAGGGCTCGGGCTTGCGGAGCTTGCGGATGTCCGCAGCCACCTGGCCGACCTTCTCCTTGTCGATCCCGCGCACGGTGACGCGCGTCGGGACCGGGACCTCGAAGGTGATCCCCTCGGGGGCGTCGAAGACGACGGGGTGCGAGAAGCCGAGCGCGAGCTCGAGCTGACGGTCGCTGCGCGCGTTCGCGCGGTAGCCGACGCCGACGATCTCGAGCTCCTTCGCGAAGCCCTCGGTGACCCCGGTCACCATGTTCTGGACGAGCGTCCGGGTGAGGCCGTGCAGGGCGCGGCTCACCCGCTCGTCGTCGGGGCGCTCGACGACGAGGTTCGTGGTCTCGTCGTCGCGGCGCAGGGTGATCGGCGCCGGGACGCGGCGCGCGAGCTCGCCCTTCGGCCCCTTCACCGTGATCTGCTCGGCGTCGAAGTTCACGTCGACGCCGGCGGGGACGGTGATCGGGTTGCGGCCGATGCGCGACATCAGCGCCACCCCCTCGGCGAGCTCAGCTCACCAGACATAGCAGAGCACCTCTCCCCCGACCTTGCGCTTGCGCGCCTCGCGGTCGGTCATCAGCCCCTCGCTCGTCGACAGCACGGCGACGCCCATGCCGCCGAGGACGCGCGGCAGCCGGTCGGCGGGCGCGTAGACGCGCAGCCCCGGCGTCGACACCCGCTTCAGCCCGGCGATCGCACGCGCCCGCTCGGCGGTGTACTTCATCTGGATCTCGAGCACCGATCCGGCACGCGCCGCTTCGGTCGAGGTCTCGAAGCTGCTGATGTAGCCCTCGCGCTCAAGGATCGTGGCGAGCGCGGTCTTGAGCTTCGAGGAGGGCATCTTCACCGAGTCGTGCATCGCCGTGTTGGCGTTGCGGATGCGGGTGAGCATGTCCGCGATCGGGTCGGTCATCGTCATCGGCTGACCCTCCTCACCAGCTGGCCTTGGTCACGCCGGGGATCTCCCCGGCGTGCACGAGCTCGCGCAGGCAGATGCGGCACAGGCCAAACTGACGGAAGACGGCCTTCGGCCGGCCGCAGCGGCGGCAGCGCGTGTAGGCGCGCACCTTGAACTTCGGCTTGCGCTGCTGCTTTTGGACAAGGGCTTTCTTCGCCACAGTTACTGCACCTCGCGTCGGAACGGAAAGCCGAAGGCGTCGAGCAGGGCCTTTCCTTCGGCGTCGGTACGGGCGGTCGTCACGATCGTGATGTCCATGCCCCGGGTGGAGTCGACGTTGTCGTAGTCGATCTCCGGGAAGATCAGCTGCTCGGTGACCCCGAAGGTGTAATTGCCGCGCCCGTCGAAGCTGCGCGGCGAGAGGCCCCGGAAGTCGCGGATGCGGGGGATCGCGACGCTCACGAGGCGGTCGAAGAACTCCCACATGCGGTCCGAGCGGAGCGTCACCATCGTGCCGATCGGGTTGCCCTCGCGGAGCTTGAAGGTCGCGATCGAGCGGCGGGCGCGGGTGACGACCGGCTTCTGGCCGGTGATGCGCTCGAGGTCGCGCACCGCACCGTCGAGCAGGCTCTGCTGCTGGGTGGCGCGGCCGACCCCGATGTTCACCACGATCTTGGAGAAGCGGGGGACCTCCATCACGTTCTGCAGGCCGAGGTCGGCCTGCAGCTGCGCGCGGACCTCGTTGTCGTAGCGGACCCGCAGCCGCGGGCGCTCGACCTGTGCCGTTGCCGGGCTCACAGCGCCCCCCCGCACTTCGCGCAGACGCGCTGCTTCTTGCCGTCCTTGCCCAACTCGTAGCGGACCCGCGTCGGGCCGTCCTTGGAGCAGAGGATCGCCACCGCGGCCACGGGGAGCGGGATGTCCTTGTCGATGATCCCGCCCTGCATCGTGGCGCGCGCCGGGCGCGTGTGGCGCTTGGCGATGTTCACGCCGGCGACGAGGACCTTCTGCTCCTTGGGGAGCGCACGGATCACCTCGCCGGTCTTGCCGCGGTTCTTGCCCGAGAGGACCTGCACTCGGTCGCCCTTCTTGATCCGCATCAGATCACCTCCGGTGCGAGTGAGACGATGCGCATGAAGCGCTTGTCGCGCAGCTCGCGGCCGACGGGGCCGAAGATGCGCGTGCCACGTGGCTGCAGCTGCTCGTTGATGAGCACCGCGGCGTTCTCGTCGAAGCGGATGTAGCTGCCGTCGGGACGGCGCTTCTCCTTCTTCGCGCGCACGACGACGCAGCGCACGACGTCGCCCTTCTTCACCGCGGCGCCGGGCACGGCGTCCTTCACCGTCGCGATGAAGACGTCGCCGATGCGCGCGTAGCGGCGACGGCTGCCGCCGAGCACCTTGATGCAGAGGACCTCTTTGGCACCGGAGTTGTCGGCGACCCGGAGACGGGACTCCTGCTGGATCATCGGGCACGCTCCAGGACCTCGACGAGGCGCCAGTGCTTGAGGCGCGAGAGCGGGCGCGTCTCGGCGACGCGCACGCGGTCGCCGACCGCGAGCGCGTTCTCCTCGTCGTGCACGTAGATGCGCTTGGTTCGCTGCACCGTCTTCGAGTACCGGGCGTGACGGACACGCTCGACGACGGCGACGACCGCGGTCTTCTCCATCGCGGAGGAGACCACCAGGCCCTCACGGACCTTGCGGCGGTTCTCGCGACCGTTCTCGGTCGCTTCGGCCTCGGCCATCACGCCTCCTTGCCGGATGCACCGGCGGTTACCGCTCGGTCGCGCTCGCCGAGCAGCGTGCGCAAGCGCGCGATCTCCCGGCGGACGGTCTGGATCCGGGTCACGTTGTCGAGCCGGCCCGTCGCGAGCTGGAAACGCAGATTGAACAGTTCCTTCTTCGACTCCTCGAGGTGGTCTGCGAGCTCGTCGCTCGACAGTTCTCGGAGTTCGGTCGCCTTGGTCATCGTTACGCCTCGACCTCTTGGCCGACGCCCAGACGGGAGACGACGCGTGCCTTCATCGGGAGCTTCTGGATCGCGCGCTCGAGCGCGGAGTGGGCGAGCGCCTCGTCGACGCCCGCGAGCTCGAAGAGGATCCGCCCGGGGCGCACGACGGCGACCCAGTGCTCGGGGTTGCCCTTGCCCGAGCCCATGCGGGTCTCGGCGGGCTTCTGGGTGACGGGCTTGTCCGGGAAGATCCGGATCCACACCTTCCCACCACGACGGACGTGGCGGGTCATCGCGATACGGGCCGCCTCGATCTGGCGGGCGGTGATCCACGCCGGCTCGAGGGCCTGGATCCCGAAGTCGCCGAAGTCGACCGTCTGGCCGCCCTTCGCGGTGCCGGTCAGCCGGCCGCGCTGCTGCTTGCGGTACTTGACCTTCTTTGGCATCAACATCAGTCCACCTCCTTACGGAAGTGCGGGGTCTCGTGGTGCTGCTCACGGGTGCGGCGCTCGATCTCTTCTTCCTCGGCCAGCAGGCGCTCAAGGGCGTCGTCGGGAGGCGGTGCCGGAGCCTCGGCCTCGGGTGCGACGACCTCGTCGCTCTCGGTCGCCGTCTCGTCGGTCGCCGCGGGCGTCGTGCCGGGCTCGCCGAGCTCGGGACGGCGGCGGCCGCCACCGGCCGAGACGATGCGGCGCGGCGCGCTCTGGCCGGAGGTCTCGCCGACCGCCATCGCTGCCTCGCGGGTGATCTTGTCGTCGGCGGTGGTCTTGTAGGGGAGGATGTCGCCCTTGTAGATCCAGACCTTCACGCCGACGCGCCCCGTCGAGGTGCGGGCCTCGCGAAAGCCGTAGTCGATGTCGGCGCGCAGCGTGTGCAGCGGTACCCGCCCCTCGCGGTAGGACTCGCGCCGCGACATCTCCGAGCCGCCGAGACGGCCCGAGCACTGGACGCGCACGCCGAGGCCGCCGGCCTTTTGCACCGTCTGGATCGCCCGCTTCATCGCCCGGCGGAAGCTGATGCGCCGCGCCAGCTGGTCCGCGATGCCCTGCGCGATGAGCGCCGCGTCGAGCTCGGGCTGCTTGATCTCCTGGATGTTCAGCTGGATGTTCGCGTTGTGCGTGAGCCGGCCCAGGTAGCGGCGGAGGCGGTCGGCCTCCTGGCCGCGGCGGCCGATGACGATGCCCGGACGTGCCGTGTGCACGTCGACGCGCAACCGGTCACGGGTGCGCTCGATCTCGATACGACTCACCGCGGCCGCCTCGAGCTGGGACATCAGATAGTCGCGGATCTTCCAGTCCTCGATCACGGTGTCCTGGTAGGTGCGGTCGTCGAACCAGCGCGACTTCCAGTCCGTCGTGACGCCGAGGCGGAACCCGTAGGGGTTTACCTTCTGGCCCATCAGCCTTCTCCCTCCTCGGAGGCGGCGTCGGTGGCGCCCTCCTCCACGGCCGGGGAGTCCTCCCCGGCCTTTGCTGCGTCTTCCCCGGCTGCAGCCTCCCCGGCGTCGGCGGTCGCCTCGGCCTCGGGTGCTGCGCTCTCGGCTTCTGCGGTCGCGTCCTCTGCGGGGACGCTCTCCTCGCTCGTGACCGTCTCCTCGATCTCGGCGACGGTCGTCTCCGGGGAGGCCTCGATCGCCTCGGCGACGGCCTCGTCGGTCACGCTCGTCTCGAGCTCCTCGAGGCCCTCCACCTCGGCGGCGGCTGCGACCTGCTCGTCGCGGCGGCGGGTCCCGGCGACGCGCCGTGCGCGGCGGTCGGCGAGGTCGGCGGCGACGCGCGCCCGGCGACGGGCGAGGCGGTCGTCGGGCATGCGGGCGAGGATGATCGTCACGTGGCAGGTGCGCTTGCGGATGCGCGTCGCGCGCCCGCGTGCCCGTGGCCGCCAGCGCTTCATCGTCTCGCCCTCGTCGGCGTAGCAGGTGGCCACGTAGAGCTCGGTCGGGTCGAGGCCCTCGTTGTGCTCGGCGTTCGCCGCGCACGAGCGCAGCAGCTTCGCGATCGGCACGCTCGCGGCGCGCTCGGTGTACTCGAGGGTCTGGGCCGCCGAGACGTAGTCGAGGCCGCGGATGAGGTCGAGGACCTCGCGCGCCTTGGTGCTCGACATGTGGCTGTGGCGCAGCACGGCGCGGGTGCCGGGGCGCTCGTTGGTCTTCACGGTCATCTCAGCGCCTCGCCGCCCGCTCTTGGCCTGCGTGGTAACGGAAGGTGCGCGTCGGCGCGAACTCGCCGAGCTTGTGACCGACCATCGACTCGGTGATGTAGACGGGCACGTGCTTGCGCCCGTCGTGCACGGCGATCGTGTGCCCGACCATGTCGGGGATGATCGTCGAGCGCCGCGACCAGGTGCGGATGACCCGCTTCTCGTTCTTCTCGTTCAGGTCGTCGACCTTCTTCAACAGGTGGTCGTCGACGAACGGGCCCTTCTTCAAGCTCCTCGGCATGGGATCCTCGGTTGCCTCAGCGCCTGGCGCCGCGGCTGCGGCGACGGCGGATGATCATCGAATCGGAGGACTTGCGACGCGGGCGCGTGCGTCCTTCCGGCTTGCCCCAGGGCGAGACCGGGTGGCGACCACCCGAGGTCTTGCCCTCGCCGCCACCGAGCGGGTGGTCGACGGGGTTCATCGCCACACCGCGGCTCTGAGGGCGGACGCCCTTCCAGCGGTTGCGGCCGGCCTTGCCGATCGAGAGCAGCTCGGCCTCGGCGTTGCCGACCTCGCCGAGGGTCGCCCGGCAGTCGATCGGCACCCGGCGCATCTCGGTCGAAGGGAGGCGGAGGGTGGCGAAGGAGCCTTCCTTGGCGACGAGCTGGACGCTCATCCCCGCGCCGCGCGCGATCTTGCCGCCGCCGCCCGGCTTCAGCTCGACGTTGTGCACGACCGAGCCGACGGGGATGTAGCGCATCGGCAGCGCGTTGCCGGGGCGGATCTCGGCGCCCTGGCCCGACTGCAGCACGTCACCGACCACGACGTTGCGGGGGGCGAGGATGTAGCGCTTCTCGCCGTCGAAGTAGTGCAGCAGGGCGATTCGCGCGTTGCGGTTCGGGTCGTACTCGATCGCCGCGACCTTGGCGGGGACGCCATCCTTGTTCCGCCAGAAGTCGACGATCCGGTACTGCCGCTTGTGGCCGCCGCCGCGGTGGCGGGCGGTCTTGCGGCCGTAGCTGTTGCGCCCACCCGAGGAGGGCAGCGGCACGACGAGCGTGCGCTCGGGGCGGCTCTTGGTGATCTCGGAGAAGTCGGAGACCGACTGGAAACGCCGACCGGGGCTGGTCGGCTTGCGCTTGCGCACTGCCATCGTCTTCGCTCCTAGCTCTCGAACAGCTCGATGCGGTCGTCGCCGGCAAGGCGGACGATCGCTCGCTTGGTGTCCGGGCGGGTGCCGAAGGTCGCGCGCTTGCGGTTGCGCTTGCGCTTGCCCTTGCGGTTCAAGGTGTTGACCGAGGCGACCCGCACGGAGAAGGCCTCTTCGACCGCCTGGCGGATCTGCAACTTGGAGGCGCGGGGGTCGACGACGAAGACGTAGGCGCCCCCGTCCATCAGCCCGTAGGACTTCTCCGAGATCACGGGGCGCAGCAGCACGGTGCGGTCGCTCACTTCGCGTCCTCCTCGTTCATCCCGGCCTCGGCCACCTCAGCCGCCGGCGCTTCGGCCCCGGGCGCCGGCGTGGCGCTGGCCTTGGGGGCCTTCGCCGGGGCGGCGGCCTTCACGGGGGTTTCGGTCTCGACCTCGCCGGCGGCCTCGACCTCGCCGGCCTCGACATCGGCTGCGGTCTCGGGCTCGGCGGCATCGGCCTTCGGGGCCGGGGTGCGCCGGGCGCGGGCGGGCTTGGTCTCGAGCGGCGTGTTCTCGCCGGGGATGGTGTCGTCGGTGAAGACCACGACGTCGGCACCGAGCACGTCGTAGGCGGTCAGCTGGTCGGTCGGGAGCGTCACGACGTACGAGAGGTTGCGAAAGGAGCGCAGCGCGCTGTCCTCGCCCTTCGCGAGCACGACCAACACGCGACCCTCGCACTCGAGCGCGGCGAGCGTCGCGATCGCGTCCTTGGTCTTCGGGCTCTCGAAGGTCAGTGCGTCGACGAGGCGGAGCTCGCCGGCACGGGCACGGTCCGAGAGGGCGCAGCGCAGCGCGGCCTGCACCATCTTCTTCGGGGTGCGCTGGGCGTAGCTGCGGGGCTTCGGTCCGTGCGCGACGCCACCACCGGAGTAGTGCGGGGCGCGGATCGAGCCCTGACGGGCGTTGCCCGTGCCCTTCTGGCGGAAGGGCTTGGAGGAGCCGCCGGCGACCTCGGCCCGCGTCTTGGTGCTCTGGGTGCCGGAGCGGCGGTTCGCGAGCTGGGCGGTGATCACCTGGTGGAGGAGGGGAACGTTCACCGCCACACCGAAGATCGTGGGGTCGAGCTGCACCGAGCCGAGGACCTCGCCCGACATCGAGCGGCGCTCGAGGACCGGCGCGGCAAGCTCCGTCGTCGTCGCGGTCATCGACCGCCTCCCTTCACCGCGTTGCGGATCAGCACGAGGGCACCGCGGGGGCCGGGGACGGCACCCTTCACGAGGACGAGCGAGCGGTCGGCATCGGCTGCGACGACCTCCAAGTTGAGGGTCGTCACCTTCTCGTGGCCGAGGTGACCGGCCATCTTCGTGCCCTTGAAGACACGCGCCGGCGTGGCGCAGGCGCCGATCGAGCCCGGCGCACGGTGGTGCTTGTGGTTGCCGTGCGAGGCGCCCTGGCCTTTGAAGTTGTGGCGCTCCATGCCGCCCGCGAAGCCCTTGCCCCTGGAGATCGCGGTGACGTCGACCTTCTCGCCGGCGGCGAGGATGCCGGCGTCGATCTCCTGGCCGATCTCGTAACCGGAGGTGTCGTCGAGGCGCAGCTCGACGAGGCGCTTGCCAGGGCTCACGGAGTTCTTCTTGAAGTGGCCCGACTCAGGCTTGGTGAGGGCGTGCTCAGCGCGCACGCCGTAGGTCACCTGGAGGGCCTCGTAGCCCTCCTTCTCCTTGGTCTTCACCTGCACGACACGGACCGGCTCGACGCGCAGCACCGTGACAGGAATGGCCCGGTGCTCGTCGTCGAACACCTGCGTCATGCCGACCTTCTCGCCGACGATCGCTTTGGTTGCCATCTGTCCGTCTCTCTCGTCCCTGTCGCCACCCGCGCCGCCGCGTGCGGACGGTGCATCATCTCCATACGCATGGCAGCGCCTCGCTGCGAAACTCGCGCGAGGCGCCTCATTCACTTGCCGGGTGGTCCCCCAAGAGCTTGGGGCACGCCCGGACGTCTGTTGGCTCGCCACGTACCAGCGGGCGAAAGACCTTACCACCTCGTACGGAAGCCTGCGCAGGGGCCTTCTCGGCCCGTAAGCGCAGCGCGGGGCCGCCGCAGCGGCCCCGCTTTCCTGCCGATCGCGCCAGCGGCGCCGCGGTCAGGCGGTCTGGATCTTGGTTCAAGGTTCTCCTGTCCCGTCGTTGCACGGATCCCTCTTATGGGGCTGTGGCCTGCGGCGGGATTGGCATCTCGATGGTAGATTGATGCCATGGAAACGACAATCGATTCCGCGGGCCGAATCGTCGTCCCGAAACCACTGCGGGACGCGCTGGGGCTGGAACCGGGAACAACGGTGGACATCTCGTCCTACGGCGCGGGTCTGACCCTCATCCCCCACAGCCGCACAGCGAAGCTCGTACACGAGGGCGGCTACCTCGTCGCAGAGGGAGACCGGCCCATAAGTGACGACGATGTCTTTGCATTGATCGATGCCGGCCGTCGCTGATCCGTCGCTCTCGGTCGACACCAGCCTGGCCCTGCCGCTTTTGCTTCGCAATCATGAAGCGCATCAGCGATCGACCGAGTGGCGAGCAGGACGTCGGCTATCAATCGCTGGTCACGCCTGGATCGAAACCTACGCCGTGCTCACTCGGCTCCCCGGAGCTGCTCGGCTCTTGCCAGGCGACGCCGTGAGGCTGCTGAAGTCGAATTTTTCGGAGCCCCTACCCCCATCCCCTCACCTGCTTGCCAACGCGGTTGAGCTCTTCGCCACCGCAGGCATCGCCGGTGGAGCCACCTACGACGGCTGGATTGCGCTCGCAGCACTGGAACATCAAGTCGTATTGGCCAGCCGGGACCTCCGAGCGGAGAGCACCTACCGTCGCCTCGGGGTCGAGGTCGAACTCGTAATCTAGAGGTAGCTACTCACGAATCAGGAACGTTCGGAAGCGCTGACCCCCGCGAGCGAGCAAGCCGACGCTGAGCCCGCCGATTTTCGGCAACCCGCAGCATCCCCGCGAGCCCGAGACGGAGCAGGACCGCGTCCCGAAGGTCGACGTCGGAGTCGTCGCAGACCCCGAGGAGACTGCCGTAGACCTCGTCGTAGGTGAGCCAGCGCGCCGGGTACTTGCCCTGTGGCTTCCCGTACAGGGGCGGGGTCGCCCGCAGTGGGTTCTCCCGGCTCTGCAGCTCCTCGACGAGCGCGGGGTCGGCCTCCCCCTGGCGCACGCACCAGCGCAGGAAGGTGCAGATGCGCGCGAGGCGGTTGCGTCGGGTGTTGTTCGCTCGCGCCGTCGCGACCCACTGGTTGACCATCGCGCCCGTGAGCGCCCGAGGGCGTCCCACCCCGCAAACGCGAAAAAAACCCGAAGCTCGGCCCGGTACTGGTGGGCCGTCTTCGGGTTCGTGTACCGACCGGCGAAGCGGTCGATGATTCAGTGGTTGGTGACCACTCATCGTGGTCACCAACCACTCTCAGCGTTAGGCGGTCTGTATCTTGATCTCGATGTCGACACCGGCGGGGAGGTCGAGGCGTTGGAGCGAGTCGACCGTCTTCGGGGTGTGCTCCACGATGTCGACGAGGCGCTTGTGGATGCGCATCTCGAAATGCTCGCGGCTGTCCTTGTACTTGTGGGGCGAGCGGATCACCGTGTAGCGGTGCTTCTCCGTCGGGAGCGGCACCGGTCCACGGACCTTGGCCTGGGTGCGCAGCACCGTCTCCACGATCTTCTTCGTCGACTGGTCGACGATCTCGTGGTCGTACGCCTTCAGTCGGATCCTGATCCGCTGGCCCGCCATGACTACTTGAGGATCTTCACAACACGACCGGCGCCGACCGTACGGCCGCCCTCCCGGATCGCGAAGCGAAGGCCCTCATCCATGGCGATCGGCTTCTGCAGCTCGACCGTCATCTCGGTGTTGTCGCCCGGCATGATCATCTCGGTCCCCTCGGGGAGGCTGATCGTGCCGGTGACGTCGGTGGTGCGGAAGTAGAACTGCGGGCGGTAGTTGGTGAAGAACGGCTTGTGACGGCCGCCCTCCTCCTTGGTGAGGATGTAGACGTTGGCGTCGAAGTTGGTGTGAGGGGTGATCGAGCCCGGCTTGCAGAGCACCTGACCCCGCTCGACCTCCTCCTTCTTCGTGCCACGGAGGAGGATGCCGACGTTGTCGCCCGCCTGGCCGGAGTCGAGGAGCTTGCGGAACATCTCGACGCCGGTGACCACGGTCTTCTGGGTGGTGCGCAGGCCGACGATCTCGACCTCCTCACCGACCTTCACCTGCCCCTGCTCGATGCGGCCGGTGACGACCGTGCCACGGCCGGTGATCGTCATCACGTCCTCGACCGACATGAGGAAGGGACGGTCGATGTCGCGGACGGGCTCGGGGATGAAGGAGTCGACCGCGTCCATCAGCTGCATGATCCCGGCGGCGGCGTCCGCGTCGCCCTCGAGGGCCTTCAGCGCGGAGACTCGCACCACGGGAGTGTCGTCGCCGGGGAACTCGTACTCGTTCAGCAGCTCGCGCACCTCGAGCTCGACGAGGTCGAGGAGCTCCTCGTCGTCGACCATGTCGGCCTTGTTGCGGGCGACGACGATCGACGGGACGCCGACCTGGCGGGCGAGCAGCACGTGCTCACGGGTCTGGGGCATCGGGCCGTCGGCGGCGGAGACGACGAGGATCGCGCCGTCGACCTGGGCGGCGCCGGTGATCATGTTCTTGATGTAGTCGGCGTGGCCCGGCATGTCGACGTGCGCGTAGTGGCGCTTGTCGGTCTCGTACTCGACGTGGGCGATCGAGATCGTGATCCCACGGGCCTTCTCTTCGGGGGCCTTGTCGATCTGGTCGAACGCGGTGAAGGCGACGGTCGGGTTGTGGTCGTGGAGGACCTTCGTGATCGCGGCCGTCAGCGTCGTCTTGCCATGGTCGATGTGGCCCATCGTCCCGACGTTGACGTGCGGCTTCGTGCGCTCGAACTTCTGCTTTGCCATTGGTGCGGCAGCTCCGTTGCTCAGGGTGGGCCCCCGTGGCCCGACCGGTGTGTGGTTGTCTGGAAAACGTGCTCGGGGGCTCGTTCGGAGCCGACCCGTCAATCCTAGGAGGCGGTCATTCCCCCGTCGCCCGGGCGATGATCTCCCGGGCGATCGACTCGGAGACCTCCTGGTAGGAGTTGAACTGCATCGTGTAGGTCGCCCGACCCTGGGTGCGCGAGCGCAGGTCAGTAGCGTAGCCGAACATGTCCGAGAGGGGAACCAGGGCGCGGATCACGTGGCTCGAGCCCCGCTGCTCCATGCCCTCGATGCGGCCGCGCCGCGCCGAGAGGTCGCCGATCACGTCACCCATGTAGTCCTCGGGCGTCACGACCTCGACCGCCATGATCGGCTCGAGGAGGACCGGGTGCGCCTGCCGGGCGGCCTTCTTGAAGGCCATCGAGCCGGCGATCTTGAAGGCCATCTCCGAGGAGTCGACGTCGTGGTAGGAGCCGTAGGTGAGCGTGACGCGCATGTCGACCATCGGATAGCCGGCGAGGACGCCCGACTCGGTCGCCTCGCGGATGCCCGCGTCGACCGCCGGGATGTACTCCTTCGGGATCGCGCCACCGGTGATCTTGTCGACGAACTCGTAGCCGCCGCCGGGGCCCGTCGGCTCGAGGGTGATCACCACGTGGCCGTACTGGCCGTGGCCGCCGGTCTGGCGGATGAAGCGCTCCTCCACCTTCTCGACCTTGTTGCGCACCGTCTCGCGGTAGGCGACCTGGGGCTTTCCGACGTTCGCGTCGACGCTGAACTCGCGCAGCATCCGGTCGACGAGCACCTCGAGGTGCAGTTCGCCCATCCCGGAGATGACCGTCTGTCCGGTCTCCTCGTCGGTGCGGACGCGGAAGGTCGGGTCCTCCTCGGAGAGCGAGAAGAGGGCCTTGCCGAGCTTGTCCTGGTCGGCCTTGGTCTTCGGCTCGACGGCGACGTGGATCACCGGCTCGGGGAACTCGAGCGCCTCGAGGACGATCGGGTGCGCCGGGTCGCAGAGCGTGTCACCGGTGGTCGTCGCCTTCAGGCCGACGACGGCGATGATATCGCCGGCGAAGACGACGTCCTTGTCCTCGCGGTGGTTGGCGTGCATCTGCAGGATGCGGCCGATGCGCTCGCGCTTGTCCTTGGTCGAGTTGAAGACCGCGGAGCCCTTCTCGAGGGTCCCGGAGTAGACGCGCACGTAGGTGAGCTTGCCGACGTAGGGGTCGCTCTGGATCTTGAAGGCGAGCGCGGAGAAGGACTCTTCGTCGGTGGCGTCGCGGAAGATCTCCTCGCCCTTCGGGCTGATCCCCGGCGCGGCGGGGATGTCGAGCGGCGAGGGGAGGTAGTCGACGACCGCGTCGAGGAGGGGCTGCACGCCCTTGTTCTTGAAGGCCGAGCCGCACAGCACCGGGACCACGTGGTTGCCGATCGTCCCGACGCGCAACGCGTGCTGCAGGTCGTCGGCGGTGATCTCCTCTTCGCCGACGAACTTCCCGAGGATGTTGTCGTCGAAGTGGCTGAGCACGTCGACGAGCTCGTGACGGGCCTCCTCGGCGCTCTTCACGAGCGCCTCGGGGATCGCCTCGACGGTGAAGACCTCGCCGAGGCCGTCCTCCGGCCAGACGAGCGCCTGCATGCGGACGACGTCGACGATCCCCCGGAACTCCGCCTCGGAGCCGATCGGCAGGTGGATCACCGCCGGCGTCGCGTCGAGGCGGTCCTTGATCATCTCGACGGTGCGCTCGAAATTGGCGCCCATCCGGTCCATCTTGTTGACGAAGCAGAAGCGGGGGACGTCGTACTTGTTCGCCTGCCGCCACACCGTCTCGGTCTGCGGCTCCACGCCGGCGACCGCGTCGAAGACGGCGACCGCACCGTCGAGGACGCGCAGTGAGCGTTCGACCTCGATCGTGAAGTCGACGTGGCCGGGGGTGTCGATGAGGTTGATCCAGCAGTCCCGCCAGCGGCAGGTCGTCGCCGCGGAGGTGATGGTGATGCCGCGCTCTTGCTCCTGGACCATCCAGTCCATGGTCGCGGCACCCTCGTGCACCTCGCCGATCTTGTAGTTGCGGCCGGTGTAGAAGAGGATCCGCTCGGTCGTCGTGGTCTTTCCGGCGTCGATGTGCGCCATGATCCCGATGTTTCGGGTCTTGGCGAGGGGGAACTCCCGTTTGAAAGTGGCGGCCATGTCTCTAGTTTCCTGCTCGTGCGTCTCGAAAAAGTGGATACCCACCGGGCGCGCTACAGGCGCGCCGGAAGGCGAGAAAGTTCTGGTGGTGGGAGGAGCCGACTACCAGCGGTAGTGGGCGAAAGCCTTGTTGGACTCCGCCATCTTGTGCAGGTCCTCTTTGCGCTTCACCGCGGCACCGAGGCCGTTCGCGGCGTCGAGGATCTCGTTCGCGAGGCGGAGCGCCATCGTGCGCTCGCGGCGCTCACGCGCGTAGGCGACGAGCCAGCGGATCGAGAGGGTGGTCGCGCGCCGCGGCCGTACCTCGATCGGGACCTGGTAGGTGGCGCCACCGACGCGGCGCGACTTCACCTCGAGCTCGGGGCGGGTGTTGTCGAGTGCCCGCTTCAGCGTCGCGATCGCGTCGCCGCCGGTCTTCTCCCCCACCACCTCGAGGGCGTCGTAGACGACGCGCTCGGCGAGGCTGCGCTTGCCGCGCGAGAGGATCTTGTTGATCAGCTGGGTGACGAGGACCGAGCGGTGGACCGGGTCGGGCAGCAGCTCGCGGCGCTCTGCGGGGCCTTTGCGGGGCATTAGGACTCCTTCTTCGCGCCGTAGCGGCTGCGGGCCTGGGCGCGGTCGCGCACCCCCGACGTGTCGAGGCTGCCGCGGACGATCTTGTAGCGGACGCCCGGGAGGTCCTTCACCCGGCCGCCGCGCACGAGCACGATCGAGTGCTCCTGGAGGTTGTGGCCGACGCCGGGGATGTAGGCGGTGACCTCGATGCCGCTCGTCAGTCGCACGCGTGCCACCTTGCGCAGCGCCGAGTTCGGCTTCTTCGGGGTCGTGGTGTAGACGCGCGTGCAGACGCCGCGACGCTGCGGGGCGCCTCGCAGCGCCGGCGTCTTGGACTTCGAACGCTTTGTCGACCGGCCCTTCCGGACGAGCTGAGCGATGGTGGGCACGCGAAACCTCTTCTCAGGACCTTCACAGATGGTGGCGCGTCGCGGCAGGGCCGCGGGACGCGGAGTGGAAATAGTAACGGTCCAGCAAGGTTACCGGCAACCGGAGGCGCTCCGGCCGCCGCGACGCGGCCCGAACCCGCAGCTCAGGGCCAGATGAGCTGTGTTCCGCGGTAGAGCGAGGCGGCGAGCGAGGCGTCCATCGCGCTCGCGAGGGAAGGCGCCTTCTTCACGAGCTTGTTCGCCACGAGCGCCTGCAGCTCCGGCGTCCACTCCGCGGCGCTCTGCACCCCCACGCCCTGGCCGGAGAGGGTGTGCTGCTCGCTCAGCGCGACCTCGTAGTTCCACTCCTTCAGCGCGTGCGCGCGGTCGTAGCTTTTGCCGGCCGCGGCGGCGACGTAGCCGACACAGGCCGGCGCGTGCGCGGCGCAGTAGTCGAAGGCGTGGAACTCGGCGCGCAGGAAGTCGGCGACCGCCTGGCGGTGGGCCCGCAGGAAGCGGCTGTTCACGACCTGCACGTTGAAGGTGCCGCGCACCCCGAGCTCGGCAGGGGTCCAGGTCCTGAAGTCCTTGGCGTCTCCCGCCGCGTCGAGGGTGAACGGCTCGTTCGACTGGTAGGCCTGCAGCGCCTGGTAGGGGCCGTGCACGAGCACCGTCGGATCGAACGAGGTGTCGTTCACCTCGTGCACCTTCGCGGGGTCGACCCCCGCCTTCTGCAGCATCTCGGTGATCACCACCGGCAGCGTCGTGTGGTAGCCGAGGTTCTTCCCCGCGAGCTGGGTGAGCTTGGAGATGCCGGCGCGGGTGAGGAGCGCGTAGTCCGAGGTGTCCCCGTAGGTGGCGACCGCGGTGAAGCCGACGCCGTTCGACGCCTGGAGGAGGACGTCGGCTGCGCTCCCCTCGCCCGTCACGGTGGCGGCGCCCGAGGAGACGAGCGGGTAGGGCGAGGCGAAGGTGAGGTTGGGGTTGAAGGCGACGCGCAGGCAGAGCGCGGTGAAGTAGCCGAGGTGCTGTGCGGCGTAGACGTCGAGGATCCCCGCCGAGGCGTCGAACTCGAAGGGCGAGACGAAGGTGATCGTCCCCGCGGCGCGGTTCGCGGCGCACTCCGCGGCGCTCACTGCCGCGGGGGCGCGGCGTGCCGGGCTGGCCGACGCCCCGCAGGCCGTCACGAGGCCGGCGACGGTGAGGAGTGCGGTGAGCGCAGCGCTGGGTCTGAGGAACCGCATCTTTTGCCTTTCGGTCGGACGGGAGCGGCGGCTGAAGGCGCGACGCTGCGCTCGCTCAGCGGGCCGCCGAGAGCTCGCGGCGGCGGCCAGGATGCCACACGAGGAGCCTCCGCTCCGCCGCGCTGACGAACAGCGTGAGCACGAGGCCCACGACAGCGAGGCAGAAGATCGCCGCGTAGACGCTCGGATAGGCGGCAGCGTTCGCAGCGACCGAGATCGCCGAGCCGAGGCCGCCCCCGCTCCCGGCCGTCGAGAACTCCGCCACGACCGCACCGACCGTGGCGAGCGGGAAGCAGATCCGGGCCGCGACGAACAGGTACGGGAGGCTGCTCGGGAGGCGCAGCCGGACGAGCACCTCGGTGCGCGAGGCGTTGAGCGTCCGCAGCAGGTCGTAGGACTCGGGGTCGACGTTGCCGAGGCCGACGAGCGAGTTGATGAGCAGCGGGAAGAAGACGATGAGGGCCGTCACGACGTAGCGCGGCGCCATCCCGAGGCCGAGGAGGCTCGTCAGCCCGGGGGCGATGGCGACGATCGGCGTGACGTTGAGGATCACCGCGAGCGGCATCACCGCGCGCTCGACCACGGGCACGTAGACCATCACCACGGCGAGCGAGAAGGCGACGGCGAAGCTGAGCCCGAGGCCGACCACCACCTCCTCGAGGGTGTAGCCGGCGTTGGTCAGGTAGCCCGAGAGGTCGCCGGTGAGCGCCCCCCAGATCGCGCCGAGCGTCGGGAAGGCGCCGTGCGTGCTGACCCGCAGCGCGAGCGCGACCAACTGCCAGGAGCCGGCGAAGAGCGCGAGGCCGACCGCGCCGGGGAGGGCGCGGCGGAGATGGGCGACAAGCGAGCTGCCGACCGTGCGCCCCTCCCCGACGAGGCTCCCGAGCTCGGCCGCGCGGTAGCCGCGGGGGTCCTCGGTGCTCATGCCGCCTCCTCGCCGCGCAGCGCCAGGCGCACCTCGCGCTCGAGGGCCCGGAAGCCCTCGGTGAGTTCGATGAACTCACCGCGCGGCCGCGGCAGGTCGACGGGGATCCTCGCCCGGATCCGCCCCGGCGCCGGCGACATCACGACCACCTCGTCGGAGAGCAGCACGGCCTCGGTCACCGAGTGCGTGACGAACAGCACCGTCGTCTGCTCGGACTGCCAGAGCGCGAGGAGCTCGTGGCGGAGGACCTCACGGGTGAGCTCGTCGAGCGCGGCGAAGGGCTCGTCCATCAGCAGCACCGGCGGGGAGAAGGCGAAGGCCCTTGCGATGGCGACGCGTTGGCGCATCCCCCCCGAGAGCTGGGCGGGTCGGAAGTCGAGGTAGTCGGCGAGCCCGAAGGCCTCGAGGATCGCGACCGGGTCGCGCGCCGGGCGGTTGGCGCGGCGGTTGACCTCGAGCGGCAGACGGACGTTCGCGAGCACCGTCCGCCACGGCAGGAGGCCGAGGCTCTGTGGGACGAAGCCGATGCGCTTGTTCGCGCGCGCCCGCTCGACGGGCTCCCCGAAGAGCGACACGCTCCCCAGGTCGGCCGTGAGCAAGCCGGCGACGATGCGCAGCAGCGTCGTCTTCCCGCAGCCGCTCGGGCCGATGAGGGTGACGAAGCGCCCCCGCCCGACCTCGAGGTCGACGGGGGCGAGCGCCTCGACGAGGCCGGTCGGGCCGGCGAAACGCTTGCTCACGCCCCGCAGCGACAGGCCGTCGGGCGCGCTCAACGGCACCTCCCACTCGACGGTAAGACAACCCGCAACACCCTCGTGCTCCTTCCGGGGGGTCGGCCCGCTCGGCGACGCGCGGGGCCGACCAGCTGCGCCGGTGCCACCGCGGCCGACAGGCTAATGGGGCGTCCCGCGCCGACAGGAGAAGCGCCCCCCGCCTTGGCAGCTCGGCTATTGTCGGGCGTCGGACGGTCAGCATCGTCCGCGAAGGAGAGGAGGTGCCGATGTCGAATTCTTCCCGCAAGCCCGCAGCCTGGCGAATGACGTCGGGCGCCCTCTCCGGCATCCGCCACACGGCGTAGAGGGTCCCCGGGCCACGCCCGGTTCGCCCCGTCAGCACCGCTGACGCGAGGCGTCGCTTCTCCTCCGTTCTCCGGTCCTCGTACCGGTCTCCCACCGACTCCGGTCGGCGAGAAGTAAGGCACTCCGATGCATCCTGAACAGCTCATCGCCCTCAACCGCACCCGCCCCGAGGAGCTGCGGGCCCTCGCCCGCCCGTCCGTCCGCCGCGCCCCCCGTCGGCCCCGGCCCGCGCCGCGCCGTCTGCGGCAGGCGGCCGGGTGGATGCTCGTCGAGATCGGCCTGCACGTCGCGACGCGCGGCCCCGCGAACGCGGGCCGTGCCGAGGTCGGCGCGCTCGGCGGTCGCTGAGGCGCGGCGAGAAGCGGTACGAGCCGCGACGCGAAGCGGCCCCGGGGAACCTCCCCCGGGGCCGCTTCTTCGAGCGTGGTCAGCTCAGACGGCGCCTTCGCCCTCGCTCAGCTCCGCGTCCCCGGCCGGCATCTCGCCGGCGCCGAAGCTCGTCGGGTCGAAGGTCGTCGGCGCGTCGGTCCCCTCGAAGTAGAGGCTCTCCGCGTCGCCCTCGGTGTAGGCGCCGAAGGGTGACCCCTCGACGTTGCGCAGCCACGAGGCGAGGTCGTCCGCACCGGGCTCGGCGAGGTCCGAGGACCAGAAGGACATCCGCTGTGCGTCCGGGGTGTCGACCACGATGTCGCGGTAGACGCTCGCCCCCGAGCCGGCAGGGATGAGCTTGCCGATGATGATGTTCTCCTTCAGCCCGTAGAGGTGGTCGGACTTGCCCTCGATCGCCGCTTCTGTGAGGACTCGCGTCGTCTCCTGGAAGGAGGCGGCCGAGAGCCAGGACTCGGTGGCGAGGGAGGCCTTGGTGATCCCCATCAGCTCGGGACGACCCTCCGCCGGACGGCTCCCCTGCTGGACGAGCTCACGGTTGACGCTCGCGTACTGCTGCGACTCGACGCGCTCGCCGGGGAGGAAGCTCGATTCGCCGGACTCGGCGACGAGCACCCGCTTCAGCATCTGGCGGACGATGAGCTCGATGTGCTTGTCGTGGATCGAGACGCCCTGGTCCCGGTAGACCTTCTGCACCTCTTCGACGAGGTACTGCTGGGTCTCGCGGATGCCCTTGATCTCGAGGAGCTCCTTCGGGTCCTTCGGGCCCTCGACGAGCGCGTCGCCCGCGTGGATCTCCTGGCCCTCGGCGACCTCGAGGTGCGCACGGGAGGAGATGGTGTGCGCCTCCTCGGCGCCGTCGTCGGCGATGACGGTCACGTGGCGGCCGGACTCGTCCTCCTCGATCCGCACCACGCCCGAGAGGCGGGTGAGGATCGCGGCGCCCTTCGGCGTGCGGGCCTCGAAGAGCTCGACGACGCGGGGCAGGCCGTGGGTGATGTCCTCACCGATGATGCCGCCGGTGTGGAAGGTCCGCATCGTGAGCTGGGTGCCCGGCTCACCGATCGACTGGGCGGCGATGACGCCGACCGCCTCGCCGAGCTCGATGTCCTTGCCGGTCGCCAGGCTCTGGCCGTAGCAGGCGCCGCAGATGCCTTGGGTCGCCTCGCAGGTGAGCACCGAACGGACGCGGATCCGGTCGACCTCGGGGTCCTCGACGATCTTGCGGATCTTGTCGTCGCTCAGCACCACGCCGGGCTCGAAGGTCGTGCCGTCGGCGAGGGAGACCGCCTCGACGAGCACCCGCCCGTAGGCGCGCGTCTCGAGGTAGTTGCGCCGCCCCGACTCGTCGGGGACGACACCCTCGATCCAGATGCCGCGCGTCGAGCCGCAGTCGGGCTCGCGCACGATGAGCTCCTGCGCGACGTCGACGAGGCGGCGGGTGAGGTACCCGGAGTCCGCCGTGCGCAGCGCCGTGTCGGCAAGTCCCTTGCGGGCGCCGTGGGTGGAGATGAAGTACTCGAGGACCGAGAGCCCCTCACGGAAGGAGGAGACGATCGGCCGCGGGATCATCTCGCCACGGGGGTTCGAGACGAGCCCCTTCATGCCGGCGATCTGGCGGACCTGCTGCGGGTTCCCTCGGGCGCCCGAGTCGACCATCATGTCGAGCGGGTTGAACTTGATCAGCGCGAGCGTGGCTTCCATGGCCCGCCCGACCTCGGAGTTCGCCGAGGTCCAGATCTCGATCTCCTTCTGGCGCCGCTCGTCGTCGGTGATGATGCCCCGCTTGAACTGCGCCTCGGCGCGCTCTGCTTCCTTCTCGTAGCGGTCGAGGATCTGGCGCTTGTCCGGCGGGGTCTTCACGTCGTCGATCGAGATCGTGAGGCCCGAGCGGGTGGCGAACTTGAAGCCGAGCTCCTTCACCGCGTCGAGGCTCTCGGCGACCACGGCCTTCGGGTAGCGCGCCGCGAGCTGCTCGACGATCGAGCCGATCGACGTGGCGCGGCGGCCGACGATGTCGTTCACGAAGCCGAAGTCCTTCGGCAGCGCGGCGTTGAAGAGCACCCGGCCGGGCGTCGTCTCGAACGAGGCGGGCTCCTCTTCCTCGACCCCCTCGTGGCGGCGTCCGTAGTAGGCGACGGGGTAGCCCTCGCTCCCCCGGCGCAGCTGGATCTTCGCGTGCAGTGCGACGTCACCGGCCTCGTAGGCGGCCTCGATCTCGTCGATGCGGCGGAAGATCTTCCCCTCGCCCTTCGCGCCCTCCATGACGAGCGTCATGTAGTAGACGCCGAAGACCATGTCCTGGGTGGGCACGGTGATCGGTCGGCCGGTCGCCGGCGAGAGGATGTTGTTGGTCGAGAGCATCAGCACCCGCGCCTCGGCCTGGGCCTCCGCGGAGAGCGGCAGGTGGACGGCCATCTGGTCGCCGTCGAAGTCGGCGTTGAAGGCCGTGCAGACGAGCGGGTGGATCTGGATCGCCTTGCCCTCGATGAGCACGGGCTCGAAGGCCTGGATCCCGAGGCGGTGCAGGGTGGGGGCCCGGTTCAAGAAGACCGGGTGCTCCTTGATCACCTCGTCGAGGACGTCCCACACCTGGGCACGGCGCCGCTCGACCATGCGCTTCGCGGACTTGATGTTCGGCGCGATCTCGACGTCGACGAGCCGCTTCATCACGAAGGGCTTGAAGAGCTCGAGGGCCATCTGCTTGGGCAGGCCGCACTGGTGCAGCTTCAGCGTCGGGCCGACGACGATCACCGAGCGCCCCGAGTAGTCGACGCGCTTGCCGAGCAGGTTCTGGCGGAAGCGGCCCTGCTTGCCCTTCAGCATGTCCGAGAGGCTCTTCAGCGGACGGTTGCCGGGGCCGGTCACCGGGCGCCCGCGACGGCCGTTGTCGAACAGCGCGTCGACGGCCTCCTGGAGCATCCGCTTCTCGTTGTTGATGATGATCTCCGGCGCGCCGAGGTCGAGCAGGCGCTTCAGCCGGTTGTTGCGGTTGATCACCCGACGGTAGAGGTCGTTCAGGTCCGAGGTCGCGAAGCGGCCACCGTCGAGCTGCACCATCGGCCGCAGGTCCGGCGGGATCACCGGCACGGCGCCGAGGATCATCGCGCGGGGGTCGTTCGCCCGACGGCCGTTGTCGTCGCGGCGGTTGAAGGCCGAGACGATGCGCAGCCGCTTGATCGCCTTCTGCTTGCGCTGCACCGAGAGGGGGCGCTTGCCCGGCTCGGGGTCGATGGCGGCGCGCAGCTTCACCTCTTCCTCGTCGAGGTCGATGCGACCGATGAGGTCGGCGATCGTCTCCGCGCCCATGCCGCCCTCGAAGTACTCGCCGTAGCGGGCGCTGAGCTCGCGCCACAAAAGCTCGTCCTCGATGATCTTGCGGGCGAAGAGGTCACGCAGCTCGTCGAGGGCGCGCTGGGCCATGGTGACTTCCATCGCGCCGCGCTCGCGGACCGTCGTCACTTCCTTCTCGACGGCGCGCTGGCGGGCGCGGATCTCGGACTCCTTGGCACCGTCCGCCTCAAGCTGCGCGAGCTCGGCCTCGAGCGCCGCGAGGCGCCGCTCGACCTCGACGTCGCGCGCCTTCTCGATCTCGGTGATCTCGATGGCGAGCTCGGCCTCGAGGTTCGGGAGGTCCGCGTGGCGGCGCTCCTCGTCGACGTGGGTGACGAGGTAGGCGGCGAAGTAGATGACCTTCTCCAGCTGCTTGGCCTTCAGCTCCTCACGCGCCTCGGTCCCCATGAGGAGGTAGGCGAGCCACGAGCGGGTGCCGCGCAGGTACCAGATGTGCACGACCGGGGCGGCGAGCTCGATGTGGCCCATCCGCTCGCGGCGGACCTTGGAGCGCGTCACCTCGACGCCGCAGCGCTCGCAGATGATCCCCTTGAAGCGGACCCTCTTGTACTTCCCGCAGTAGCACTCCCAGTCCTTGGTGGGACCGAAGATGCGCTCGCAGAACAGGCCGTCCTTCTCGGGGCGGAGCGTCCGGTAGTTGATGGTCTCCGGCTTCTTCACCTCACCGTGGGACCAGGTGCGGATGTTGTCCGCAGTCGCCAGGCCGATCCGAATCTGGTCGAAGTCATTGACGTCGAGCATTAGAAGCTCCTCTCCGCCGCACGGCGCGCGTCCTCTTCATCCGAGCCGCGCTCGGGCCTGCTGATGTCGATGCCGAGCTCCTCGGCGGTGCGGTACACGTCCTCGTCGAGCTCACGCATCTCGATGTTCTCCCCGGAGATGCCGAGGACCTCGACGTCGAGGCAGAGCGACTGCATCTCCTTGATGAGCACCTTGAAGCTCTCGGGGATGCCCGGTTCGGGGATGTTCTCGCCCTTCACGATCGCCTCGTAGACCTTCACGCGGCCGAGGACGTCGTCGGACTTGATGGTGAGCAGCTCCTGCAGCGCGTAGGCGGCGCCGTAGGCCTCGAGCGCCCAGACCTCCATCTCCCCGAAGCGCTGCCCACCGAACTGGGCCTTCCCGCCGAGGGGCTGCTGGGTGATCATCGAGTACGGGCCCGTCGATCGCGCGTGGATCTTGTCGTCGACGAGGTGCGCGAGCTTCAGGATGTACATGTAGCCGACGCTGATCGGGTTGTCGTAGGCCTCACCGCTGCGCCCGTTGTAGAGCGTCGTCTTGCCGTCCGGGCGGATCTGCACCTCGGTCCCGGGGACCGAGTCGGAGTGCAGGTTCTCGAACAGCGCCTTGATCGTCGAGTGACGACCGGCCTCTTCGACCTCGTCCCAGTGGGCGCCGTCGAAGACCGGCGTCGAGACCCACACCGCGGGCTCGGTCCGTGGGCGGGTCTTGTACTCGGTGCCGCGCACCGCGGCGAGGTTGGTCCCCGGCTCGGGGCCGTTCGCCCCCCAGCCCCAGCGGGCCGCGTAGCCGAGGTGGCTCTCGAGGACCTGCCCGACGTTCATCCGTGAGGGGACGCCGAGGGGGTTCAAGATGATGTCGACCGGCGTGCCGTCCGAGAGGTAGGGCATGTCCTCGACGGGGAGGATCTTCGAGACGACGCCCTTGTTGCCGTGGCGTCCGGCGAGCTTGTCGCCCTCAGAGATCTTCCGCTTCTGGGCGACGTAGACCCGCACCAGCTGGTTGACGCCCGGTGGGAGCTCGTGGGTGTCGTCACGGGAGAAGACGCGGACGTCGATGACCGTGCCCTCCTCACCGTGGGGCACCTTGAGCGAGGTGTCGCGCACGTCGCGGGCCTTCTCACCGAAGATCGCGCGCAGCAGCCGCTCCTCGGGGGTGAGTTCGGTCTCGCCCTTCGGGGTGACCTTGCCGACGAGGATGTCGCCTGGGCCGACCTCGGCGCCGATGCGGATGATTCCCCGCTCGTCGAGGTCGGCGAGGATCTCCTCGGAGAGGTTCGGGATGTCGCGGGTGATCTCCTCGGCACCGAGCTTGGTGTCGCGGGCGTCCACCTCGTGCTCCTCGATGTGGATCGAGGTGAGGACGTCGTCGCGCACCAGCCGCTCGGAGAGGATGATCGCGTCCTCGTAGTTGTAACCCTCCCAGGGCATGAACGCGACGAGCAGGTTCTTGCCGAGGGCGAGCTCGCCCGAGTCAGTCGAGGGGCCGTCGGCGAGGACCTCGCCGGCCTTCACCACGTCGCCCTCGGAGACGAGGAGCTTCGCGTTGATGCAGGTGTTCTGGTTGGAGCGGCGGAACTTGAACAGCGGGTAGACCCGCCGGCCGAACTCCGCGTTGTAGCGGTCCTTCTGCCCGGCGTCGTACTCGACCACGAGGTGGTCGCCCGAGACCTCGACGACCGTGCCGTTGCCCTCGGCGACGACCACCTCGCCGGCGTCGCGCGCCGCGCGCGCCTCGACACCGGTCCCGATGTAGGGGGCCTCGGGGACGAGGAGCGGCACCGCCTGCTTCTGCATGTTGGCGCCCATCAGCGCGCGGTTGGCGTCGTCGTGCTCGACGAAGGGGATGAGGGCCGTCGAGATCGAGACGATCTGCTTCGGCGAGACGTCCATCAGGCCGACCTCGGCCGGCGGGACGTAGTCGATCTCGCTCGTCGCGCCGTAGGAGGTGGAGGTGGCGCCGACGCGCACCCCGGCGCCTTGCGGCCCGCGGCGGACGAGGACGCGGTCGGCGCTGAAGCGACGGTTCTGGTCGAGCGTCGCCGAGGCCTGCGCGATGACGTACTCCTCCTCCTCGTCAGCGGCGAGGTAGACGATCTCGTCGGTCACCTGGCCGTCGACGACCTTGCGGTAGGGCGTCTCGATGAAGCCGTGGTCGTTCACCCGCGCGTAGGTCGCGAGGTGGCCGATGAGGCCGATGTTCGGCCCCTCCGGGGTCTCGATCGGGCACATCCGGCCGTAGTGGGAGGTGTGCACGTCTCGCACCTCGAAGCCGGCGCGCTCACGGCTGAGGCCACCGGGGCCAAGCGCCGAGAGGCGGCGCTTGTGCGCGAGGCCCGAGAGCGGGTTGTGCTGGTCCATGAACTGCGAGAGCTGGCTCGTGCCGAAGAACTCCTTGATCGCCGCCACCACGGGACGGATGTTGATCAGGGTCTGCGGGGTGATCGCCTCGATGTCCTGGGTGGTCATGCGCTCGCGGACGACCCGCTCCATGCGCGACAGGCCGATGCGGACCTGGTTCTGGATGAGTTCGCCGACCGAACGGATGCGGCGGTTGGCGAAGTGGTCCTGGTCGTCGAGGCGGTAGCCCGGCTCGCCGTTCGCGAGGTGGAGCATGTAGGTCGACGCGGCGAGGATCTCCGAGGGGCTGAGGACGCCCTGCCCCTCGACCGGCCGCTCGAGGTCGGTGCCGAGCAGGCTCGAGATCTTCTCGATCTCCGCGCCGAGCTTGCGCGACAGCTTGTAGCGGCCGACCCGGGTGAGGTCGTAGCGGCGCGGGTTGAAGAAGGCGTTCTCGAAGTAGGCGCGCGCCGACTCGAGCGAGAGGGGCTCGCCGGGACGGGCCCGCTTGTAGATCTCGAGGAGCGCGTCCTCACGGGTGGGGACGAGCTCGCGCTCCTTCTCCCACTGACCGGTGAGGAAGTCGAAATGGCGAACGAAGCGCTCGAGGAAGCCCTCGTCCTCGTAGCCGAGGGCGCGCAGCAGCACGAAGAGCGAGAGGCGGCGCTTGCGGGCGACGCGGGTCCCGGCGGTGATGTCGCGGTTCGGCTTGGCCTCGACGTCGAACTCGATCCACTCGCCGCGGTAGGGGTGGATGGTCCCCGTGACGATCGTCTTCGCGTCGCGGCCGGGCTGGAAGATCACGCCCGGCGAGCGGACGAGCTGGGAGACGACGACGCGCTCGGTGCCGTTGATGATGAAGGTCCCCTTCGGGGTCATCATCGGGAAGTCGCCCATGAAGACGGTCTGCTCTTTGATCTCACCGGTGGAGGCGTTCATGAAGCGCGCGCGCACGAAGATCGGCGCGGCGTAAGTCATGTCCTTCGCCTTGCACTCGTCGATGGTGAACTTCGGCGGCGGCCGCAGGTCGGGGTCGTCGGGATCGAACTCCAGCTCCAGGCGAAGCTGCCCGGTGAAGTCCTCGATCGGGCTGATGTCGGCGAAGGTCTCGGCGAGACCATGCGACAAGAACCAGTCGAAGGAGTCCCGCTGCACCGACACGAGGTCAGGCAGAGGGAGAACCTCGTCAAGGTTCGCGAACGAGAAGCGTTCTGGAGTGCGGGAACGAGCGGACAAAGGTCTACTCCTCGCGAGTGGCGGTCGAGCGGGGCGCGGATGCTGCGGAGAACGGCGGGCGCGTCAAGTTAGAGAAGCAGTAGGCAAAGCGCGCGGGACGGGCACAGCAACCGACGAGCATAGCGCGCGAAGCCAGCGACGCTACGCGTCAAACGCGCAGCGTCGGAGGGTACGAGATCCCCGTGGCGCGGTCAAGCACCCCGGGGCCCGCGCACCCTCGACCGGCGGAGGCGCAGAGCGCCCCACCGACGGTCGGGGTGACAGAGCTACTTGAGCTCGACCGTGGCGCCGGCCGCCTCGAGCTGAGCCTTGGCCTTCTCGGCGTCCTCCTTGGAGACCTTCTCGAGAACCGGCTTGGGCGCCGAGTCGACGACGTCCTTTGCCTCCTTCAGGCCGAGGTTCGTGAGCGTCCGAACCTCCTTGATGACCTGGATCTTCTTGTCGCCGGCAGCCGTGAGGATGACGTCGAACTCGTCCTGCTCCTCCGCCGCCGCCTCTGCCGCACCGCCGCCGCCAGCTGCGGGAGCAGCCGCCACCGCCACCGGGGCGGCCGCAGTCACGCCGAAGCGCTCCTCGAACTCCTTCAGGAGCTCCGCAAGCTCAAGGACCGACATCTCGGCGATGCCGTCCAGAATCTGCTCTTTCGTCGCCATCTCGCTTCCCTTTCCCTCTCAGTAGATCGTGAAAATCGAATCGGTCGGTGCCGGCGCGCTCAGGCGTCCGGACCGCTGTCGGCCGCGTCGCTCGCCGCCGGCTCTGTCGCCGGGGCCTCCGCTGCCGCCTGCTCGGTCGTCTCTGCTTCGGACTCGGGCGCCTCGGCGTCTGCCGCCTCGGCGTCGGGAGCGACCTCGGTCGCTGCCTCCGCGTCCGCCTCGGGCGGCGCCTCTGCGGGCGCCGCGTCGGCCACCGGGGCATCGCCTGAGGCGGAGCCCTCCTCGGCAGCCGAGCCCTCCTCGGCCGCGGGGGTCTCGTCGCTGGTGGGGGTTTCCTCCGCGGCCGCCACCGGGGAGGCGTCGACCTCGCCGCCGCGCTCCTCGATCAACGCCCGCAGGCCGTAGGCGAACTTCTGGGGGAGCGCCTGGAGGAGGCCGGCGAAGCGCTGCAGCGGCGCTGCGAGCAGACCGGCGAACTGGGCGAGTAGCACCTCGCGCGAGGGGAGGTCGGCGAGCGCCGCCGCGGAGCGCGAGTCGAGGAGGTTGGAGCCGATGAGCCCGCCCTTCACGACGAGGCTCGGGTGGACGCGGGCGAAGTCACGCAGCACCTTCGCGACCGCGGCGACATCGCCCTCGACGAAGGCGATCGCGGTCGGGCCGACGAGCATCGACTCGATCGTGTCGAGGCCGGCCTCGCGAGCCGCCCGGCGGACGAGGGTGTTCTTGAAGACGCGGTAGTCGCCGCCGGCCGCGGTGAGCGCGCGCCGCAGCTCCTGCATCTGCTTCACCTTCAGGCCCCGGTACTCGGTGAGGATGGCCGCGCTAGTGGAGGTGAACCGCTCTCGAACCTCATCGACGACCGCGACCTTCTCGGCGCGCGGCTCCCGCAGGCTCGTCTCCACACTCGCTCCCTTCACGACGCCGTTCGGTCGTCGTGGCGCATTACGCCGGCGCGGGGAAGCAGAGCTGCTTCGCCTCGTCAGGCGGGCCTGCGCCCATTGAGCGCCCGAAGGCGCACCGGATGTCTCAGGCGACGTGGTCAGACCACGTACGGGCGAGGAGATTAGCGCATCCCCGGGAGGCTCCGGACCGCCCGTGGACGGTCCGTCCGCCGAGGGGCCGGGGGTGCGAGGCTTCGTGGTCGGAAACGCCGTGTTGCGCCACGAGGAGCCCGAATGAGCGAGCAGACGACGCCGGCCGCTGCGGTGGCGAGCGGTGAGGTGACACGGGTGCACGAGGTCTCCCCCGCCCTCGCGCGGGCCCTCTTCGGCGCGGCGCCACCGTGGGTCCGGGACTTCGACGAGCTCGCCTACGAGTGGCGGCGCCTCGCCGCCGAGTTCGCGGGGACCCTGCTGCTCGTGCTCGCCGGCGCCGGCGGGGGTGTCGTGAACGCGCTGGTACCGGGGGGCCTCGGGCGCGGGCCGCTCGTCGTCGCCCCCGCGCTCGTCGTGATGGGTGTCATCCTCGCCACCGGGGCGGTCTCCGGCGCGCACCTCAACCCCGTCGTGAGCATCGCCTTCGCGCTACGGCGCGAGTTCCCCTGGCGACGGATCCCCCTCTACGTCGCCGCGCAGGTGGCCGGTGCCGTCAGCGCCTGCGCGCTGCTCTGGGTCACCTTCGGCAAGGTCGGCATGCTCGGCGCGACCGAGCCGGGTGCGCACCTCAACGACCCGCACGCGATGCTCGTCGAAGCGCTCCTCACCTTCGGGCTGGTGACGGTGATCCTCGGCACCGCGTCGGGCGCCCAAAACGTCGGGCCGCTCTCGGCGGTCGGGGTGGCCGGCTACATCGCGGCGGCGGGACTGTGGTCGAGCCCGCTCACCGGCGCCTCGATGAACCCGGCGCGCTCCTTCGGCCCCGAAGCGCTGACCGGTGACTTCCGCCACTTCTGGGTCTACCTCGCGGGGCCGACCATCGGGATGCTCGTCGCCGTCGGGGTCGCCATGGTGCTGCGGGGCCGCGGCGGCGACCACGCCGCGGCGCGCGCCGCCCAGGGCACGCTCGGGACGCTCGTCGTTGAGACGCACCGCGTCACCGGCGACTGACTCGCTGACGAAGGACGACGACAGGGGGCGAGATGGCGAAGACGATGGCACGCAAGACCAAGGCGGAGCACTGGGGCAAGGAGCCCGACGAGCACGACTTCCCTGCCGCCGGCGACTACCTCAGCCTGCTCCTCCCCGAGGCGGACGTGGAACGCCTCGTCGCGACGCTACGCGACGCCCCGCTCATCACCCGCAAGGCGAAGGACCTGCTGCGGGCGAGTCGTCTCGCCCTCCTCCCGGAGGTCAATCCGCACGTGCAGGCGGACCTGCGGAAGGTGGCGCGCGGCAAACCCCTCTCGCCCGTGCTGCTCGTCCGCGGCGGACTGCCGAACGACCTGCCGCTCACCGTCGCCGACGGCTACCACCGCATCTGCGCCAGCTATCACCTCGACGAGAACGCCGACATCCCCTGCCGGATCGTCGACGGGTGGCCGACGCGGACGCCGCGGCGCTGAGGCAGCCGCGGTACTAGAGGAAGCCCCCGCCGAGCAGCCCCGCGGGAGCGAGGCCGCCCGCCAGCGCGACGAGGTTTCCGAGCGCGGCGCGCGGGAAGGGCAGCGCCCGGTAGGGGGGATAGATCGGCAGGTCGGAGTGGTTGACGAGCACGCCGACGCCGGTGTCCCGGTCGACGTGGAGGTCGATCTGGCGGAGCACCCCCGAGCGGTCGGCGTAGAAGCCGAGGCGGTAGCCCCCGGGCACGCGCTTCGGGAAGGAGGCGCCCGGGACAAGGCGGCCGAAGGCCGGCACGAGGGAGCCGATCGAGGAGAACAACGGGTCGAAGACCGACGAGAGCGGCCCGCTCACGACGACGCCGTTGTAACCGTCGGGGCTGGTGGCGGCGCCGAGCGAGACGTGCTCGCGCACGCTCTGCTCGAGCGCGCTGACGAGCCGCTGCTCCGCGACGGCACCGATCGGCGTCGCCGGCGCCGCGCTCCCGAGCAGCCCGGTGGGCACGCGCACCCAGCGCTTTCCGATCTCGGACTGCAGCGACTTGAGCGCCGCCTGCTCGCGGCGCGTCGGGAAGGCCGGGCGCAGCAGCGAGAAGTCGGCCCAGAAGTAGGCGCTGTGGCCCGCCCCGATGACCTCGAGCAGCGGGTCGCGCTCGAGGTAGAGGAAGAACTCGGCGTTGACCTTGCCCGCCGCGCCCTCGAGGGTCGCGCCGCGTGCGGTGGTGCTCAGGTCGAGCGTCTCGTAGAAGTCGGCGGCCGGGTCGCCAGGGTCGTAGAGCGCCATGTTGAACTGCGCGTCGGGATAGGCGAGGACGCCGTCGAGCAGGCGGCTGATGTCCCCGGAGCTGACCGCCTTGGTGTCACCGGCCCCGATGAGGATGGCGAGCGTACCGCCGATCGCCACGCAGACCGCGGCGACGAGCAGCAGGAAGGCACGCACCGTGGGGATTCTCTCGCGAAGCGGCTGGTGCCCGCCATTACCCGAGGGAGCGTCAGGCCGAGGCGGCGAGGCCCTCTTCGTCGGCGCTGACGCGGGTCGCGTCGACGCGCACGCCGGGGCCCATCGTCGAGGAGAGGGTGATGCTGCGCACGTAGCGGCCCTTGGCGGCGGCCGGCTTGGCCCGGAGGATCTCCTCGTGGACCGCCAGCGCGTTCTCGATGAGCTGCGCGCGCTCGAAGGAGACCTTGCCGATCGGGACGTGCACGTTGCCGACGCGGTCGGTGCGGTACTCGACGCGGCCCGACTTGTACTCGCCGACGGCCTTCGCGACGTCGGTGGTCACCGTCCCCGTGCGGGGGTTCGGCATGAGGCCGCGGGGGCCGAGGACGCGCCCGAGTCGGCCGACCTGTGCCATCAGGTCCGGGGTGGCGATCGCCACGTCGAACTCGAGGAAGCCCTCGTTCTCGATGCGGGCGACGAGGTCGTCGGAGCCGACGACGTCGGCACCCGCGGTGCGGGCCTCGTTGGCCTGCTCGCCGGCGGCGAAGACCGCGACGCGCACCGCCTTGCCGAGGCCGTGCGGCAGCGACAGCGAGCCGCGCACGATCTGCTCGGCGCGCCGTGGGTCGACCCCGAGGCGCGTCGCGTACTCGACCGTCTCATCGAAACGAGCGGTCGCCAGGCTCTTCACGAGGTCGACCGCCTCGACGAGCGAGTAGAGCTGGTCCCGGTCGAGCCGCTTGACGGCGTCGACGTAGCGCTTTCCCTTACCGGCCACGATCTCTCCTTAGCGGGCGACGCTGATGCCCATGGAGCGGGCAGTTCCCTCGACCTGGCGCTTGGCGGACTCGAGGTCGTTGGCGTTCAGGTCGGGCATCTTGGTGTTCGCGATCTCCGCGAGCTGTTCGTCGGTGATCGTGCCGACGCTCTCACGTCCGGTCGCCGTGGCGCCCTTCTCGAGGCCGGCGGCCTCGCGGATGAGCACCGTCGTCGGCGGCGTCTTCAGAATGAAGGTGAAGGTGCGGTCCTCGTAGATCGTGATCTCGACGGGGACGACCGTGCCGCGCATGTTCTCGGTGGCGGCGTTGTACTGCTTCACGAACTCCATCGTCTGGACCCCGTGCGGTCCGAGCGCCGTGCCAACCGGCGGGGCCGGCGTCGCCGCGCCCGCAGGCAGCTGGATCTTCACGACGGCGGTTACTCGCCTGCGTGCCATCGGTGTGCTGTCCTTTTCCTAGAGCTTCGCGACTTGACTGAACTCGAGCTCGACCGGGGTCTCCCGGCCGAAGATGTTCACGAGCACCTTCAACTTCAGCTGGTCCTCGTTGATCTCGGCCACCTGGCCGGTGAAGTCGGCGAAGGGGCCTTCCTTCACCCGCACCGTCTCGCCGATCTCGTGCTCGAGGCGGGCGCGGCGCTGCTTGGGGGCGCCGCCCTCGACGCTGTCGTCGCGCACCTGGAGGATGCTCTCCACCTCGGCGCGGCTGAGCGGCGTGGGCTTGGTGCCGGGGCCGACGAAACCGGTGACGCCCGGCGTCTGGCGGATGACCGACCAGGCGTCGTCGTCGAGGTCGGCACGTGCGAGCAGGTAGCCCGGGAAGACCTTCTTCTGGACGGTGACCTTGCGGCCGCCCTTGAACTCGACGACATCCTCCATCGGGATGATGACCTCGAAGATCCGGTCCTCCATATTCATCGAGGAGATCCGGCTCTCGAGGTTGGACTTCACCTTGTTCTCGTAGCCGGCGTAGGTGTGCACGACGTACCAGTAGCCGGGGCGGTCATAGGGGCTCGGCGGGCGGACGACGGGGGCCTCGTCCTCCCCCTCTTCGGCGAGGAGCTCGTCGAGCTCGTCGCCGAGCGTGGACTCCCCTTCGGCCTCGACCTCCTCGTCGGGTGCGGGCGCGTCGAGCAGCGCCGCCGTCTCGCTCGGGTCGTTCTCGTCAGATGTCGAGGTCATTGCCATGCTCCGCGGCACGAGGGCCGCCTGCTCGGGTTCATTGCGCGCTCAGGACTTGAAGAGTTGGAGCACGCCTTTCGCGAAGACGAAGTTCAACCCGAAGATCAACAGCGCCAGCAGCACGAGCGTCGTGATCACCACTGTCGAGTAGTTCACGACCTCGGGCCGCTTCGGCCAAAGGACCTTCGAAAGCTCGACCCGTACCTCGCGCAGGTACTGGGCGATCCGGGTGAAAATGCTAGCGCGGTTCTCGGAGGGCGGCCGCCGGGAGGGGCCGCCGGGCGCGCCCGGCCCGGTGGGGCGACGCGGCGGAGCCGCAGGGGAGCCGTCGGCCCCCAGCTGGCCCTGTCGCTGCAGCATTCGCTTGGTCTGTCGATTCACGGGAGATCTTTCGGCGGTTGATGTCGAGCAGGGCAGGAGGGACTCGAACCCCCAACCGCCGGTTTTGGAGACCGGTGCTCTACCAATTGAGCTACTGCCCTTCGTCCGGCGGCACGCGCACGGGGGCACCTGCGGTCGAGGCAGGCTGACGATAGCACCGGCGAGGAGCCGCCCGACCTGCACCGCCGCGGCTCTTGCCCGGCTGGGAGGGTCGCGACAGGCGACGGGCGCCCGCGAGGTGTCGCCGGTTTGCGACGGGCGTTACCGGCTGATGATCACCGGCGTCCCGAGGGGCAGCACACGGGCGAGCTCGCTGATCGTCGCGTTCGAGACCCGCAGGCAGCCGTGGCTGACGTCGGCGCCGACGCTCGTCGGCTGATCGGTTCCGTGCAGCCCGATCTCGCCCGGACCACCACCGAAGC